>NZ_PDJV01000003.1 GCF_004116465.1 Arcobacter sp. F2176 | reverse complement strand
CTATTATATTAAATATTTTGATTAGTTGAAAATTAATTATTGTAATTTTTTATCTGATTGGAGTATGTAAAAAATATTTTTTTTGATATTTTTACATTCATTTGGTTAGTTTCTCATGGTAGAGATTTATCTTTAATTTTAAATAAAAATATTTTTATTTGTTATCACAAAGATAACAGTTTTTTCTTTTTAGATATTAAAAAATAATATCTTATATTTAATAATATTAGTATACTAATAATGTTTAATTTAACTCGAAGAGTTTCATATCTCTTTCATTTTTTAGAATGATATTTAATTAAGTTATTATAAAAAATAACAACTATTTTTGATTTTACTATTATAAATTTATATAGTACTGTTTAATTCAATTTAATGAATTTTATACCTCCAAACAATTTGTCTAGAGATATTTTTTATCAAGTTATTATTAATTGATTTAATGATAACTTGTATTATTTTCAACTGATAATATGGTATATTGATTTTCCTGACTATTAACTTAAAAATTAACTACAAATTTAAATACATAAAACTCTATAAGTAAAAAAGTTAATAAATATGGAACTAAGTAATTTATGCTTATTAATTATTATTGAATATGTTTATTTTAATGAAAGGAAAAATTCATGAAATAAAATTCCTTGTAATAAAAATATATAATTTTGCAAGAAAAGTATGTCCCAAGGTATGTCCCATACAAACCTTAAACAAATTAATTAATTTATATATTACTAAGAGTAATGATTTTATCGATATTTTAGTGTGGCGACCCCATCAAGATTCGAACTTGAGTTTACAGGAGGAAATCTTTAAGTCCTATATTTACAAATACTTACTTTTTAAGTAGAATTAGCTTATTTATAGGACTTTTAAGCAATCTTAGATTAAGATACAATTCATATATTTACATATATTTACAATGTAAAGTATCACTAAAAGTATCACTAGAGGAAAAAATGAAGAAATTAACTGCTACTGCATATAAAGGAATTGGTTATTATAATGATAACTCAAAAGGTAAGGTTTATGTTGGTACATTTCGAATTAATAAAAAGCTTTATAGAAAGATTATTGGATATGATAATGATGAATTTAAAACTAATGCAAAACTTGCTTATTTAAAAAAAGAAGAGATAAAAAATTCTATTCAAAATAATAACTATGTAGAAAAAGATTTAACATTTAATCAAGTATGGGATATATATTTGAAACATTTAAAATCTTCTAAGTCTGTATCAACAAGAACATTAATGACAAAAGAGAGCAATTATAATTGTCACTTTAAAAATAGATTTGGATCTATTAAAATGACCAAGATTAATTCAATTATTATTCAATCTTTTGTAAATGAACAGTTAGCGATTAAAGCTCCTAAAAGTGTTGATAATTATTTAGCAGATTTATCGGCTATTTTTAAATTTGCAATCAAGCACAAAATAACAACAATTAACCCAATCGCTGTTATTGATAAACCAAAATATGATAATACTCTAGAATATCCATTAAATATGGAAGAGTCAAAAAGACTATTTAATACAATTATTAATTTCAAAGAGCCTTTATATAGAGGTATATTTACATTTTTACTTCATGGGAGGAGAAGAAATGAAGTATTAAGTCTTACCTGGGATATGATTAACTTAGAAAATAGAACTTATGAAATTGGTTTTGAAATAAACAAAGCTAAAAGAAATATGACATATACAATAACAGATGAACTGTATGAAGTACTTATTAATCTAGAACCAAAGAAAGATTATGTTTTTAAATCATTAGTAACAGGTCAAAAAGTAGCTAACCTTCGTAAAGCATGGAAAAGAATTTTAGACGAAGCAGAAATTACTAAAAAAGTAAGAGTCCATGATCTCAGGCATTTAATTGGAGAAATTTCTCTTAATGAAACAGATAATAGCATGGAAGTTGTAGCTGCTATTTTAGGACATAGTTCTACTCGCCCTACTAGAAGATATGCAAAAGTTCAACAGAAAGTAGCAGCTGCAGGTCTTAAAAAAGTATTTGATTCGTTGAAAAAAGTAGTAGTGGAGTAATACCAGGGGAGTGATGAATTCCCCCTTTTATTAATATGCCTTAATCGTAAAAATTAAACATATCAAAAGTAGTATTACTAATTTTTGAAACAAAGGTTCTCCTTTTGAGAAAATCCCCTTTCCCCAGAATTTTCACTCTTGCCAAACCACCCAGCAAAAAAAAAGGGTAAAGCTAAACAGCTCTACCCTTTTCTGATTCTCTCTATTCAGGTCATCACTCCTGAAAAAGGAAACCTTTGTTTCATGTCAGCATTATATTAAATTAAAAGTCCTTTGTCAATACGATTTATCTAATATATGTAGAATTTTCCTAAGAGCAATTATTTATAACTCCAACCATCATTCATTAATATTAATCCTATTTTTCTTTTTATAGGTTCATTGATTTTATACCATTCAGGTAAGTCCTCTAAAATATAAGTATAATTAACTTCTGTAATTTTCATTCCCCCTACTGACATGGGTTCAGTAAAGTTAATTATTTTTTCAACTTTTGGAGTTCCAAAACAAAACTTACCATTTGTTAGATATTTTTTCCCACGATCTGTTAGATTATAATTATTTCTTTCTTCTTTTCTTTCTTTACCCGTAAAAAAATCTTTTACTATTTTTTCTTTTGTTTCTTTTTTTAGTAAACCATAACTTGTGTATTTTTCATAAGTCATTGCTCCTATTCCAAATGAATCTTCTATTGGAAATTTATCTCCTACATACCTACAAACAAGATTATCTTTTTTTTCTAATAAATATTTATTTATCACTTGTTCAAAATTATTTTTATTTGCTTCTTTAGGATCATTACAACCTACAAAAACTAAACTTAAAAGTACTGCATACAACAAATTTTTCTTCATTTCAACTCCTATTACTAACTTTCTTCATCAATTAAATCTGCTTTTACTCTATGATAATAATATTTTTGTCTTTTGAGAGATAGTTTTTTAATATCAACAATTAATTGATTACTTATTGAATTATATTCTAAATTTGGTTCATGTACTGAATTTAAATTACTTCCTACTAATAAATCAGAAGTTTTTTCTTCTTGTTTATTATATAATTTGTTAGTAATGAACATTTCCCCTCTTCCTGTACATAACCAATCCAAATTTATATTTTCATCAATACAAAGTCTTATTAAATGATTAGTAACAGTTTTTTGAGTATTAAAAAATTTATTAATTAAAGCAGAAGATAAATAATCATATTTTTTCACTAAATCTGATTGTTTAAGTTTTTTAGCATTAAAAGCTTCTTCAATTCTATTAGATAAACTAATATTTTGTTTAATTACTTCCATATCGTTTAATTATTCCTTGACATAAACTAACAAATCATATATAATTCAATAATTCGTTTATAAATATACATATATATACATATAAATCTTATAGGATACCAAAATTCCTATTAATAGATGAAATTATAGACAAAAAAAAGGAAAAAAATGAATGAAACATTACTAACAAAAGAAGAGTTAGCTGTAAGGCTAAATATCTCTGCTTATGATGTTGATAAATTGAGAAAAGAAAAAGGTATGCCATATAAAAAGATAGGCAGAAGTTACAGATATAACCTTGAAGAGGTTAATGAATTTATAAAAAAACTAGGTAAATAAAATGAGAAATTTTAAATTAACAGCAAAACAATTAACTATTATATGTGATTTATTAACTATGTTAGGAATGGCTATTGTCGCACTTCTTGATTCACTATTTTTAAGTATGCTTTTACTTATTTGGTTTATGTTAAGTGAAAATAATAATGATTTAAATCTAGCATTTTATGCTTTGTCAAAAATAAATATAGAAAATATATTTTACTTTTTCAAAATTTCTATTCTTGTATTTTATATGATTATTTATCCTTTTAAAATACTTACATGGAAAAGAAAATGAAACTATTTGATAAATATTCAATCAATGGGAATTTTTCAAACTATAGTCTTGAGAGTATGCTTAAAGATTTAAATATTTCAAATGATCTAGTTAATGAAATAATTATTAGATATTCAATTAGTTCACTCACAAAAGAATTTATCGAAAAACTTAAAAAAATTGACGATAAAGAAAATATCATAAATCTATTATTAGAGTTCTTTTTACTCGCTGACAAAATGAAGCCTATTACTTGTAACAAACAAACACTCTCAAAACTTACTGGTCTTAGTGAAAGACAAATCGAAAAGAAAAGAAGAAAAAGAGAACTTCCACATTATCAATTAACAGGTGGTAATGCAGCAGGAAGAAAAATCATAGTTTATGATCCATACATAGTTATGAAATCATTATTAGAGAACAACGAAGTAAAAACTATTTAAAAGTGGGATTTTGGAAAAGCAACTAAGAATAATCAAACCAAAAACAAGACCTATACAAATAGAGCCTTGGTTTTTTAGATATTTAAATGAAGGACAATTAAAAGTGGTAAGTGCAATTTTAAGTCATGCTGATATAAAAGATAGACAAAACAATTCTTTCCCCTCTAATAGAACTATTGCTTTTTATTGTGGCTTTGGATTAATAACACCAGGTACAAAAGCAGAAGAGAATTATAACTCTTTAGATAGTGAAAATGAGAAAGAGCTTTTTAAAGCTAAAAGATTAAAAAATGCCATTTCTACTGTAAAAAATATTAAAAAAGATTTAGAAGATAAAGGTTTATTAAAAAGGGAATATGTAGGTACGAATGGTAAACAAACTGTTTATTATACATTAGATCTAAATTGGAAGAAAGAACAGTATTTAAAAGAATTTGATGAACACTTTAATAATAAAGAAATAATTGAAGATAGCGAACAAGATGAAAATATCACTAAAGAACTAGAACAAATTAAAGAGCTTCATTCAGAAGGAAATATTTCAAAAACAAATCTTGCTGATAGATTGAAAAACTTATCTTATAAAATCAAAGCAAATGATTACAATGAAAACAGTTTTATTCCTTTTGAAGATATTAATAAAGTTGCTAACTTCTATATGACTACAAACAAAATTAAAAATAAAATTGAAATTGGAGAAATTGGAAATATACCTGGCTATAAGCAAGGAATTATAAACAGCATTAAAAATAATGAATTCTCTCTAGCTGAAAAAATATATAAAAAGCTAGAAGCTGAAGAACTAAAAGATAATATTGAAACTTTAACTGCTGCACATGAAAATTTAGATCCTTTGAAATCATATCAACATAAATACTACAAATTTAAAAGAATAAAATTTACTGACAATATATATCTTGCAGAATACGAAAATGACGATCAACTTAAAAAAGATTGGCTAGTCGAAGAGGATTATATAAGAAGTCAATTATTACCTCCTCATGCTTACACTAGAAATAATAAATCAATAATAGAAAATTATGCAGAAAATATTAAAAAATTTACAGAAAAAATGAAAGGAGCATTTAAAAAATATGAATAATTTTGAAAATAATAATTTTGAATTAATGGTTCAATTATATGAAGAGTTAATCCCATACAAAGATTTTTTTGATTGTGCAATTCATTATGTGCATAGAGAATTTTCAACTTCTGAAAATTTGTTTTCTATCGACTTCGCACCTGGTGAAAATGCAAAAAGAAAAAGTGCAAGAATAAAGATTACAAATAAATCAATTTACTATAAGGAGTTATACGAAGAAATTAAAAACATATCAAATTCAAAAAGTGATAGGGCTGTAGTTAATAATTTATTATCTGCTTTAGTTGGTGTTGAACAATTCACGCCTAAAAATTATTAAAGTTCAAATGGAGAAAATGAGAAATGAGCGAACAAAATAAAACAATATGTCCTAAATGTCAAGAGGGAATTATTCAAAGAGAAAAAGATCCAGTTACTAAAGCATTTAAAGCTCTAGTATGTTCAAAAGGTCATTATGATAAAGAGAGTAAATCTTATGTTGGTTGTGATTTTAAATTTAATTTAAAAGTACCACTTTTAAAAGATTTTTCTCTTACTTCTGATCAGTGTAAAAAATTAATTGCTGGTGATGAATTAATTATCCAAGGTAAAAGGCTTTTTATTGATATTTTTTCACCAAACCAGGTAAAAGCTAAAGGCTCTGACAAAATGATAAATTTTTATTTAAAAGTTGAAAACTTAGAGGGTGAACGAGATGATTTTTAAATTAAAAAAACTAATCTCATTACTGCTTTTTTTACCTTATTATTTAATGGCTGCAATAGATGTAACAAAAACAACTAATTTATTAGATCAACTTGTTGATGTTTTAACTTCTAAAATCCTTGTTGGAATTTTGACTATTGTTATTGTTGTTGTTGGTTATATGTACCTCTTTAATAAAGGAAATGTGGCTAAAGAATGGTTAATTGCTATTCTTATCGGTTCAGCGTTTATTTTAAGTGCTAGTGGTATTGCTGCGATTGTATCTTGAGTAAATAATGAATAACGATAATTTTAATTTAAAAATTGAAAACAATAGACTTTTAACTGCTCCCATTTTAGTTAAAGGTATTCCTCGTGTTGGTTGGTTTTTAGATATGGTTATTACGGCTATTGTATTAAATTTGTTGGGGCTTTGGGGAGCAGTTCCAACTTTTTTTATAGTGTATGTTTTTCTTTTTCTTTTTTCTAAGCGTGATCCTGATTTTTTAAATATCAATATCATTAAAAATATAAAAATTAAAGGTTCAAAAAATAAAGAAAAATCTTTTAAAGGTAATAAATATGTCAATTAATCTGATAAAAAAAATACTTGAATTATCTTCAAAATCCATTCAAAAAGAAACTCTTTTTTCTTCTGTTAATCCTCTTGTAAAATTTCACAATGATAACAATAGTATTCTTGTTACATTAAATAAAGATTTTGTGCAAGTTCTAAGACTTGAAGGGCTTGAATATTCGGGATTAGATAAAACAAAGTTAAAAAGCTATTATGATAATCGTAGAATCTTTTTTAATTCTATTGATGAAAAGATAATTTTTACTACATTTTCAACTAGAGAAATGCAAAAGAAAAATCATTTCGTTACATACAGTAATAAATATGAAGATATGATCTCTAACAAATGGAGTGAAAATTTTACAGAAAATTTTAAATCATATCACTATGTAATTATTAGTTCTACAAGCAATGATCGTTTTAGTGATTTAAGTGTATTTGAGAAATTAATAGAAGATAGCACAAAAGCAAAATATGCTAATGTAACTTTAACTAGTAATAAAGTTCTTAGAGAATTAAAAGAATTTTCACCAACTTTATTAAAGGGTGATGAATTATTAACTTTCTTTACTACTTATGCAAACGGAAAATATACTTATCAAAAAAAACCAAAAAACAATTATATTAAAGATTTGATTTGTAGCTCTACTTTGTCATTTCCTAATGATAGTGATTATATGATCTATGAAAACAATTCAAAGATCTATTCTAAATTTATTAGTATTATGCTTTTTAATAATGAAAAATTTGATTCTTCTTTACTTGAGGAATTAATGAGTTCAAAGGTTGAATTCATTTTACATCAATCGTTTAAAAAAGTTCCAAAAATTACAGCTATTGAAATTATCCTTGATAAAATCAAAAATGTTATGAGTTTCTTTGTATCTAGTGAAACAGCTATTAAAAACCTTTATGCCCTTTCAGAAGAAATAGAGGGTTCAACTACTAATTTATATGATTACTCTTTTACTATGCAAATTAAAAATGATAGCCTTACTGTGCTTGATGAAAATGTAAATGAAATACAATCAATTATAAATAGATTTGGTTATCAATCGGTCGTAGAAACTACAAACATTGAACCGTTGTTTTTTTCTGCTCTTCCAGGTCTAGAAAATTACAACACAAGGAAGCGTAATTTAAAAACTGAATATATAGCTTCATTAAATACTTTTTCGACTGTTTCTCAAGGTTATTCAAAATGTTCTTGGGGAAACATGCCTGTAACTCAATTTTATAACTCACATAATACGGTGTTTGATTTTACTTTTCATAAAAGCCCTCTACCTTTTGAGAGTGGGAATACTGTAATAATCGGTGGAATTGGAGTAGGTAAAACTGCTTTAATGACATTTTTAATTGAAGAATCACAAAAATTTAAAAATTTAAAAACTCTTATTTTAGATTCATTGCAAGGTATGAGAGTATTCACAGAATTTATGGACGGGAATTATTCAGATTTTGATAATAATGTTTCTTTAAATCCTTTACAACTTCCCGATAATATTGAGAATAGAGAATTTTTAAAAAACTTCTTCAAGGCTATGACACAAACAGAAGATAAAGACGCAGAATCAATTAAAATAATTGACGCTGCTATTAATTCTAATTATGAAAACCTTGATAAAAAAGATAGAACTTTTTTTCATTTATTAAGTGCATTTGGTATTGAAAAAGATGAAAACGATATTGTAAGTAAAATGTACAATTGGGTTCATGGTTCTAATAGAAGATTTTTTGCAAGTGAAAAAGATAGTTTAGATTTTAGTCGTAGAATTTCTGCTTTCAATATGGATACGGTACTTAGCAATAAAGAAGCTTCAGGATTAGTTGCTATTTATTTATTTCATAGATTTATGAAAGTTGTTGAAAATTCTGTTGATGGTTGTGGACTTTTATTTATTGATGAAATAAGAGAATATTTAGAAAATCCTTTTTATGCTCAACAAATAGCAAAAGCAGTTTTCCAATTTAGAAAAAAAAATATAGCGATTGTTATGGCAGCACAAGATCATAAATTTTTTCAAACTAATACCTATGCTAAACAAATACTTGGTGGCTCTCTAGCAAATTTAATTTTATTTCCCGATTCTACAGTTGATGAAGATTACAAAACAACTTTAAATTTAACTAGTGAAGAGTTTAGATTTATAAAAAATCCAACTGGAAAAAGAGAAGTATTACTAAAAAGAATTGGTGGCGGAAGTACTATTTTAAATGTAGATTTAGCCCCTTTAGGAAGTTACTTAAATATCTTTAATAGTTCAACATCTGCCATAAATTTAATGAAAAAATGTAAAAAAGAAGATCCAATCAATTGGAGAGAGGAATATTTAAAATGTTAAAAAAATTTCTTGTTTTATTATTATCTTATCAGCTTTCTTTTAGCTTTGTAACGACAGATCCTACAAGTTATGTTTACTTTATGCAGCAGATCCAACAAATGACAAAAATGATAGATGCTGCAACTACCCAAATAAAAACTTTAGGTGGTATTCGTACAGCTATGGACGAAACAAAAAGACAAATTTACAACGCTAAAGATAACCTTGAGGGTGCATTTTCTAATTTACAAAGTGCTATGAAAGATTTACAAGAGGCAACAAGTAATGCAGAAGTAAAATCTTTATTTGATTTAGGTAGAGATTCAATCAAAACTAACTCGACAGAGGGAATTCTTTATAAAAATATTACTAATGAAATACAAAGTTATTTCGATAATGCCGACGACGCAATTATGAAAAATTTTGATAAAGCAAAATTACAAGCTTATGATGAAGAAATGAAAAAATTAACAGCTGCTTTAAGTTCTAATTCGCTCGAGGACGCAAAAAAGAATTTGGAAACACTTGATTATGCAAAGATAAGTAAAAATCTTTTGCTAAGAGATTACCTTGCTTCATTACAAGGTAAAAGTAAAGAAGGATATAGAAACTATGCTTTAAAAATGAATAATGATATATGGAATAAATACTTCTTACCAAATGAAGAAGAAAAAGAAAAAAGAAAAGCAAGACAAGAAAAAGTCGCTAAATATATATCATATATTGAAAATAGTTCAGATATTTACCAACAAACACAAACTACAAATATGATTTTAGCAGAAATTTTAACAGTACTAAATGAAGAGTATAAAAGTGCGATTTCTTATCGTAACGCTATGTCATTACTATATTTAAGTAATTCAGATAATAAATCTTTTTTAGATCAAATAAAAAAGAATAGAGAAGTTTATGGAAAACTAAAAAAATCTCAAGATGTACAAATTGATGATATCGGTTTAAGTCGTATTCAAAATTTACCTAAAAGCAACCCATACGGTGTTGGCTTTAGACCATTTAAATAAAAGGCTATAAAATGAATGAACAAAGTCTTAGATTTGCTGAAACAATAGCTACAACTTTTCAAAATGCTTTATCTTTAATTTATAAATCAGTATTTCAAATAACTAATGATTTACTTGCTCCTTTTTTAGTTCCCGTATTAACTTTATATTTTATATTTATTGGTTATCAAATTATTTTAGGAAATTTTAACATTAAAAAAATAGATGTTTTAGCTAGGTTATTTATTGTTTTTCCACTTATAATTAGTGTCATATTCAATTTTCATACTTATAACGAATGGGTTGCTAATCCAATACTAGATATTAAAGATTTTATTACTCAAAAGATATCTTCTTTATCAGGTGAAGCAAATATGTTTACCTGGTTAGATACACAATTTTTAAAAATTACAACTAATGTATTTAGTACATACTTTCAAGGTAGCTTTATTTTACAACCTATGAATTATGTTTTTGGATTCTTATTAATAGTTACTTTCTTTTATATTTATGTATATTCGACTATTTACTCAATTCAATCGCTCGTTTATGTTGGTTTACTTTTAATAATTGGTCCCGTTTTTCTTTTCTTCTTTTGCTTCAACTTTTCAAAAAATCTTTTCTTTTTATGGTTTAGAACATTAATGACTTATTTTATGTATTCCGTATTTTTAGCATTAATTTTATTTTTTGTAAAAGGAGCAATCGACATTTCTCTTAATCAATCGTTAGGATTAAGACATGCTGATATCTTTACTATTTTTGTAAGTGTAATTTCTATTATATTTATTAAGGCTGTTCCAGAGCTTTCTAATGCGATAACTCAAGGAGCAAGTAGCGGACATGAAGCTGCAAATTTTAGTTGGTCTAGAATTGCCACTAATTTAGCAAAAAAAACAATCCCAAAAGGTGCTTAAATTTATTTACAAGGAGAAAAAACAATGAAAAATTTTTACATAGTGTTAATGGTGGCAGCTGCTTTATTTTTATTTAGTGGTTGCGTTACAAAATCTAATTCGAATTTAGAAATAAGTCCGTGTGCGTGTTTAGAAATACCACAATTTCAATTTCAAGGTTGAGTTATGAATGATAATCAAGAATTTAAAATTGATAATTTTAAAGAAGTAGAGAAGATTAATAATGTACCTATTCTTTTATCAAAAGTTATTATCGCATTAACTGTAGTTATTGTTATCTTAGCAATTTTATTAATTTGTTTGTTTCCATTAAAAGATACAAAATACAAACTTTTAGTTATGAAGTCTGCACAAGAAAATTTTGTAACTGTTAGAGATATAGATGAAGATATAACACAAGATACGCTAATTCGTCATTTTGTTATAGAAAACTATGTTATTGCTAGGGAAACTATTTCTAACATTGACGAGGACGCAAAACGGCGTTATAAGATTGTTAATGCACAATCTAGTGATGATGTTTATATCGAGTTCCAAAACTTTTATAATACAAGTGAAAATCTTAGATCAATTGATGGGTTTTCAAGAAGTGTTGAAATAATTTCAACTGTCGATTTACCTGGTAATGTTTCGATAGTTGAGTTTGCTCTAACTGATAGATATAAAAAAGACAATAATCCTAAAACAAATAAAAAAACTAATTTTTTCAAAGCGACAATTAGTTATGAGTTTAAAAATTTTAAAAGTGTCTTTAGAGATATTACGCTTAATCCTATTGCTATTAATGTAATTGGATATGAATTATCAAAGGTAAAAAAATGAAAAAAATATTCTTTATATTAATTGCTTTATCTTGTTATCTTTTTAGTTTTCAAGATATAACAACTGATACTATTAATACGAGTGATGAAGCTATTACAAAGGCACAAAAAGATTTATTAAATGGTAAAGATACAGTAATAGATCTCAATTCTATCCAAAAAGCATTTTTTGTGGATAAAAGCGAAGGTAAAACGGTATCAGTTTATAAATATAATCAAAATAGTACTATAAAAATCCGTACTAGAATTTTTATGAAAAGTACCGTTATTTTACCCGATGGTGAAATTCCAATTTCTGCAATTTTTGGCGAAGATACTTCTTTTACTATTGAACTTTTAAAAGATAAAGAAACAAAATATAAATTAGATAATGTATTTACAGTTAAACCAAATTTTTTGGGTGCTGATACAAATTTAACCGTACTTGGTTCTAGTGGTCGAGCCTATACTTTTTATTTGTATAGCATAGGTGTAGATGATAAAAGAAAGCCTAATTTATTAAATTATGTAACTCTTGATGGAGCTTTACCAAAAAATAATAGTATTGATAATCTTGATGAAAAAGACAAAGAGATAGCTGCTCTTTCTGAAGAAATTGAAGATTTAAAAAATAAATTATCAATTCAAAAAGAAGATAAAAGTATTGATCTTACAAAATTTAATATTAGTGGTACACAATTTGATTATAAATTAAAAAAGGCCTTTTCTCTTGAAGCTGTATTCAATGATAAAAAGAACACTTATTTTAAATTTAAAGATGGTTTTTCAGTTCCAAAGATTTACTATAAAGATGAACTTAACAATAATATTTCAATTCCTTACACAATAGAAAAAAATATTCTTAAAGTTAAAAAACTTAGTAAAGATTGGGTTCTTGAACTTGATGGAAAATACTCTAACATTGAAAAAATAGGAAAATTTGAATTCAAAGAAATCCTTAAAACTTTAATAGTTGATATGACTAAAACTGATTTTTCATTTTTCTTTACTAAAGGTGATAAAAGCTTAAAACCTGAGGTTGTTTTTCATGATAAAGAATTTACATATTTTAAATTCGATATATCCAACGGGTTTAAAAAATTTCCACCTGTTTTTGAAGTTTTAGACGGTCATGATAGCCCAGTTTTTGATTATGAAATTGTAGGAGAATTTATTGTCACAAAATCCGTCAATGATGCTTTTACTTTAAGATTAGGCGAAAAACACTTTTGTATAAGGTATAAAAATGAAAACTAATTTTAAAAAAGTATTCATTATTTTAGGTGTTTTTCTATTGATAGTTATTTCTATTATTACTACTATTATTTTGATTCAACAAGATAAAAAAGAAGAAAAAAGAATTGTTACTAAAACAAAATTACCAAAAGGTTATTTTGATCCAAGAGAAATAAATATTGTAAAGATTGAAAAACCTCAAGAAGATAAAGTTAAACCTCAAGAAGATAAAGTTAAACCTCAAGAAGAAAACTTTATTAGTAACTTAGTAGGTACTCAAGAAGTTGATTATCAAGAGTTGTTAAGAAATAAGATAAATTATGAGCGTTTACACAATCATAAATCATCTTTAATCGCAAAAAAGGAGGAAATAAAAGAACCAAATAATCATAAATATGATTCTAAAAAAGAAATAGATCCTTATTTATATGACAAGGATTTTGGTATTGAAAAAGATGTTGCCTCTAGGAGAGTTAAATTAGAAAGGGTTATAACAGCTGACAAAAATTTTTCTGCAATTCTTATGACTGCTGTTAATTCTCTTTTACCTGGTAAAGTTGTTGCAATGATTGAGAATAATATCTATGGTTCTCAAGGTCGTCAAATTCTTATTCCTAAAGGCTCGACTGCTATTGGTAGTTATCAACCTATTAAAAAAATAGGTGAGGAGCGTCTTGCTATTCAATGGGTAAGAATATTAACTCCTTTTGGTGTTAATATTAATCTAACAAATTCTTTAAGTGCCGACCAAATGGGAAGAAGTGGAACAGTAGGCGACTTAGATAATAGATACATGGCAAGATATGGTTTACCTCTTGCTATTACAACTGTTGCTAACGCTCTTAGCTATGCAGCTATGCAAGGAACGAACGCAACTGCTACAAATACAACTACAAATGGATCAACGACAACAACATCATTAAAAAATGAGGTTATAAGAGATTATAAAAATGATGTTGGAAGAGTTAGTGATCAAGTTTTAAAACAACAATTAAACATTAAACCCGTGATTAATATTAAATCAGGAACTCGTATTTTTATTAGTCCTATTCTTGATATTTGGTTTCCAGAAGTTAAGAATAACAAAATAGATGTTCAAATCAATGAGGAGAAAAAACAATGAAAAAATTTATTTATGTGAGCCTTGCTCTTTGTTCTTTAGTTTTCGCAGCTGTTAGTCCTGGTGTTCCAGGAGAAACAGCTGCAAACAATAAGACAGGTGTTATCTATGTTAAAAACAATGATAAAATTGATATAACTAAGAAAACTGAAAAAGTTGAAGCAAAACTTGATTTTCTTGATAAAAAGAAATATGACGGTTATTCGCTACTAGGTGAGTACAACACTACCAAAACAATAGACGGAAAAGTTAAAGTAAGTATTACCTGGCAAAAGGTTAAAAAAGATAAAACAGAAGTTATTTTAAATGATCCTTTTTCTTCTGCTCTTAAGACTACTACTCCTATTGAAAAAGATAGTAAGTTTCGAGCAATGGGGAACTTAGAACAATTAAATTTAAATTTAAATGAAGTAAAAGAAAAAGCTGAAAAGTTAGATAAAACTAACATTTCATTAAAAGAGAATCCAGGTGTTTTAAATGGAAATAAAAGCTCTTTAGATGGTAATAAAAAATCAGCTGCATTAAATGGAGATTTAGAAACTTTAACTATGGAATCTAATCCAAATAGATATCAAGATACTAATACAGACGCTGGTTCAAATTCTAGTTATGATAATGGAAATAACAATGGATTTGAAGAACCAACAGTTACTATAGATACGGAAAAGAGTTGTCAAAATGTTATTTCGAATGGAACTGTACAGTTTAAACAACTTGTAAATGAAATTTGTATGAGTATAGGTTCACCCGTTCCAATTTATACTACAACAAAAGGTTGTACGCCTAAAGTAGATTATAAAACAAAAGAGGTTTTTGTAGCAACTAAAAAAGTTGCTGATAAGGAAGGAGTTGAAACAACAGTTGAAAGTTGTACTATAGACTATGATAACCCTCAAACTCTTAAATCAACTTACACGGGTTGTGGTTTAGTTTTTAGAAAAGATTTAAAAGCACAAGTACAACAAGAACAATTATTTTTTACTTTTGATCGTGAAGATGTTAAAGTAGGTGCTTGTACAGATTCGGCTCTTTCTTATCCCGTAGATACTTATAAAGAGTGGAATAAAGAATGTAGTCCACTAATAGATTATGATAATAATAAAGTCCAATTTGCATTTAGAGAGGTTGCACAAGTTAATGGAACTGTGGCAGAAGTTACACCTTGTAAATTTGATACAACAACACATGAACTAGATACTACTTATGACGGGTGCGATGTATATGATGACTTTACAAATAAAGTATCAATTCAAAAAGAAAAATACTTTTATATGTTTGAAAATAAAAAACAATATGTTGGTGAGTGCCAGGACAGTAGTGTTAAATTTGAACATTATTTAACGCCTGATACTTGCGAATTTCAACGATTAGATGATAACCATATTGTTTATAATAAAAGAGTTGCTTATAAAGATGTAAATGGCATTGTACACTATTTAACACAATGTAAACCAAGTGAAGATGGTTCTATTGAATTAACAACTTTACAATGTGGTTATGAACATGATTTTGCTAATAATCAAAGTTATCCAATGTCAAAACAAGTTTTTACAGATCCTCAAACTAATGAAGAGATTGAAGTTTCTTCTTGTTCTAAAGATCCTTTAAATTTTCCACATCAAACGGAGCATTGCAGTTGGGAAAATGACGACGAAAATAAATTTTCTAATGAATGGAAAAAGACTTTTTTTGTTGATACTAGAACAAACGAAACTAAGTTTCTTGATATAACGGGAGCAAATGAACAAGGATGCGTTAAAGGTTCACCTATTCCGTATGTTCAAAGTTCAGAAAATATTAAATTTATAAAAGATTTAGGATTTAAAAGACTCGTTAAAAATAACGATGAAACTTATTCAATTTTTAATGAACCTAATAAAATAATCGATCATTCTAACGGAATTTTCCCTATTTCAAAAAATACTACCAAGTTTAATATAACTAGTTGGACTTGCAATTTCAAAAGAGGTGATTCTATTATTGGCGATGCCAATGGGTTTAATATGTCTTACTCACAATGTATAGGTGGAGATATAACTCAAAATGTTTATACAAAAAGTTGTGGAGCTAGCGGGGCAGGGAAATGGTATACAGGTCCTTTTACAGAAAAGTATTGTACCCCTTATCAATATTGGGAAAAAATAGGAGAATATCAAATAATCACAAAATTTCTAAGAGCAGATGGTACTTATTTAGATATACCGACAAAAAGCATTTATAGAATCATAAGATAAGATTATGAAATCTGATAGAATACTTCAAAATCTCTTGAGTAAGATAAATAAATATCTTACTCGAGATGATGTTTCAGAAATCATCTTACATGAAATTGGAATTGTTAGACTTGATACAACAAAAGGATTTAAAGAAATTAAAGATCCTAATATTACTTTCCAATTCCTGGAAGATTTACCAGATCAATTAGCCACTTTTTCAGAACAACAGTTTAACCACAAATTCATATTACTATCTTCAAATATTCCAAATACTAGTCATAGAGTTACTGGTGTTCATCGTTCTTGCTTGTTAAGTAACTGCAATACAATCTTAATTCGAAAACCTTTAGGTATTGAGTTTAAACTTGAAGATTATATTAATGACAATAAAGGTGTAGAAATACTTGAAAAAAATAACGAGTTAGAAGAAAAGATTAAATACTTAGAAAAAACCATTCATAAATTAAAAGAAGAACAAAAACCTACAAGTCACTTAGAGGTTGAACTTGTTATTAATCTTGTAAAAGTGGGTAAAAATATTTTAATTGTTGGTGGAACGGGTACAGCTAAAACTTCATTCTTAAATCAATTAATTAAATATATTGATTTAAGTACTCGTATTGTAGCAATTCAAGATTCAGCAGAATTAATTATCCCTCAGAAAAACAAAGAAGAAATAATGGTTTCAAAAAATAGCTCTAATCTTTCTAAATTAACTTATCGTGGGGCTATTGATATTTCTATGCGTTTACGACCTGACAGAATTTTTTTAGGTGAAATTGATACAGAAAATACAATGGCATTTTTAAGACTTGGAAATACGGGTCATAAAGGTATGTTAAGTACTTTACATACCGATCACCCAAATGACACTTTAAACTCTTTACAGCTAAATCTTTTACTTGCTGGATTTACTTCTGAAAAAGATACTTTAAATGCTTTTATTAAGTCTGCTCTTGATTATGTGATTAAAATTGAGCGTGTAGGATTTAACAGAAAAGTAATGGCGATTAAATCTATTAATGAAATTATTAAAGAAGAAAGCGAGGTAAATCATGCAGTTTAAAAGACATATAATTTATTACTTTAGATATTCTCAAAATGATAATCTTTTACATTTATCAACTCAAATAAGAGATTTAGAAACAACAAAAGATTTATTCTTAAATGATAAGTTTTCGAATTGTGGGAAAAGAGTTAAAAAATCTTTTTATTTTGAGGATTTTTTTGTAGGAGATAAACCACTTTTAAATATTGACATGATTAAAACTAAAATTAAATCAAGTGTTAAGAGTTTAAAAGTTGATAGTTTTATATGCCCCGATTGTCTTGATTCTTTATTTATGGAGGTTCAAAAAAATGAAGCATTACAACATTAAATTTGCTTTTATTAAGTTCTTTCTATTGTTATTAATAGTTAGTCCTTTTATTTATTCTTTGGTTTTAAATCATGTTTACCATTTACAATTATTAGATTTATCAATTTGGCAGCACATTAACAGCATTGAACATGCTTTAAAAAAAGAAACTGCCCCATTATACACTCTTGGGGTATATGTCGCGTTATTAACTCCTTTAACTGGGTTTTTACCTCGTTTAGGTGTTAGAGGTGAGTATGGAAGTGCTGCTTTTGCTGACGATACTCTAATAAAGAAAATGAAATTATTTGAAAAAAAAGGAATTGTTTTAGGAAAAAAAGGATCTAAACTTTTAAGATATTCAGATCCTTTATCTTGTTTAGTTCTTGCTCCACCAAATACGGGAAAGTCAAGTTCAATTTCAGTTCCTAATCTTTTATTATTAGAAGCTAGTACTTTTGCTTTTGATATAAAAGGAGAACTCTTTGAAATAACATCAAAGTATAGAAAAGAAAAGTACAATAGTAAAATCTATAAATTTAATCCTTTAGACAAAGATTGTGTTAAATTTAATCCTTTAGATAAAAGTATTATAGGTGATATCTTTGATGAAAACCATAATCTAATTATTGAAAAATGGGCTATAGTAGAAGAAATAGTTAATGAGGTTGCATATCTAATTTATCCTGAAAAAGAAAATTACGACTATTGGAGTGAAGAGGGAAGAAATATTTTTATTTTATTGGCTCTTTGGCTTATATATAAAAATGGTTCGACTTCTATTCCTGAAATAAGATCTTTCTCTATGCAAGATTTTATTTCTTTATATCCTGAATATCCTTATGAAGATAACACAGATCCTTTGATATTTTTTCTTTATATTGAAATCCAAAAAGAAGAAAATGACGATTTTTTTAGTTGTTCTCTTCCCTCTAGAATTAAAGAAGAAGTTATCGCTATTAAGAAAAAAGCCGACAAAGAGTATTCGGGTGTTTATGGCTCTTTTAAGTCACCTCTAAATATATTTTCTAATCCTATTATTGCTGAAAATTTTAGTTCTAATGAATTAGTTATTGAAGATTTTAGAAAAGAGATATCTTCTCTTTACATTTCTATAAAAGAAAAAGATTTAAAACCTCTTACAATGGTTAATCGTTTATTTATAGAGTTCAATTTAAGAAGATTACTTTCTGTATTACCTGGTAAAGATGATTTAGATATAGTTGGGATATATGACGAGTTTCCTCGTTTTGGAAAACTTGATTATCTTATGGAAGTTCCTTCACTTGGTAGAGGATATAAAAAACTATCTATATTTATTGCACAAGACTACGCACAAATTAAAAAAATCTACGGTCAAGAAACATTAGACATACTTGAATCAACGACAGCTTATAAAGTTATTTTCCCTCAAAATAATAAAGAAACTGCGAAAAGATATGCAGAAATAATTGGTGATTTTACAGTAGAAAGAAGAAGTGAAAGCCGTTCACTTGATACAAAAGGATCTCGTTCTATTCAAAAACAATTATTAGGTCAAAAATTAATCACGGAACAAGATCTTTTATCTTTAGATAAAGACACTATTTATATTTTAGCTACAAACAACTATAAAAACCCAATCAAGGCTAAACCATACCGTTATTTTGAAGATAAAAAACTATTAAAGGAATTAGATCATGCAAATAAAATTTAATGCTGAAACAAAAGAATATGAATTTCAAAATGAAAATAAAGAGGTACTTCAATCACTTTCTAAAGATGATATGGAAGAAAAAATAAAAGATTTAACTTTTGATATCTCGAGTAAATTAGAAATAATGAATTCAATTTATCAAGCTTTAGTTAAATATCCTGACTTAGGGTCAAATGATGAGTATTGATTTAACAGATGAATTTCTAAATAAAGCAAAGAAAGTAAAGAACGGAAAAAGAGGTTCTATACTTTCATCTAAAGGGAAAGCTTTAAATAGTTTTTATTATTCTTCTGTTCCAAAAGAAGCAGTTTTTAAAGTCATTAAGGACGATAAAAAAATAGGAAAAGGAACAATAAAAAGTTATACAGTTAAAAAAGCCATTCAATATATCGGCAGAGATAAAGAAAATGATCTAACACCTGGAGAAGATAAAGAAAATGATCTAACACCTGGAATAAATGAAGAAAATTTAATTTATAATCTTGAAACTTCAAATGGTGAAATATTAACTAACATTCAAGATATTAATAAAATTTATAATGAATGGCAAACTACTTTTTCATCAAAAAATAGAACAAATGGAAAAGACGCAGATCATATTTTATTTTCAACTTCTGAAATACCAGGAACAAATGACAAAGAAATTATGGCAGCTGCTAGAGATACTTTAAACAAAGAGTTTAGGGATAAAGGTTATGAATATGTTTTTGCTTTGCATACTGACAAAGAGCATACTCATGTACATGCAATAATAAGATCATTTAATCCACAAACAGAAAAACAATTAAGAATACTAAAAGATGATATAAAAAATATTCGTAAGTCATGGGCTGAAAATTTACAAGATAGAGGGCTTAATTATGTTGCTACGCTTAACATAGATAGAATTAAATCAATGACGGATAGATTAGAGTATATTAAATCTAAAAATATGAGTTGGTTTGAAGCAAATATTGAAAAAATGAAAACTACCAATATTGAAGAACTTGGAGAAAGACTTTTAAGTACTCAAGAAGGAATTACTCAATTAAAAAATCGTAAAAATGAAATTAACAATGAATTAAAAACTATATTTTATAATAAAGAAAAAAATGTATTAAAAGATAATTTAAGAACAGAACTGTATCACATTAATAAAAATATATCTAGTAAATACGCAGATCTAAAAGCTTGTATTACTCTTTTAAATAATTTAGAATATGAATCTCAAATTGCTAATATAAATTATCAAAAGTTAAAAGAAAATCAATCAAAAATTACAGGTGTTTTAATAAAAAATAGTCATTCATACAAAGAGCTTTCTCAAAAAGTAGATGAAGCAAGAGAATTAATGCTTAATAAAAAGCTTGAACTAGATCAAGCACATATTTTTTTAAGTAAACTGAACACGGATAAAAATTATAATATAGATTTAGAGAGTAATAAAAACATAACTTACGGATTTAAAAACTTAGACACATCAATAAAAACATTTAATGCAATACAAACAGAAAAACAAATACTTGATAAAAGTATACTTTCACAATCGTTTTTACATATAGAAAAATTATCTCAAGCAATTAATGAATCAACAACATTTTTAAATCAGAAAACAATAAAAAACTTAACTAATTTAAAAACTGATTACCTGGATAAAAACCCTTTACCAAAATTTAATAAAGATATTAGAGATATCATACATAAAGAATTAAAATCAGTTTTAAACTCTTATAAAATTAGTTATTACCAGGATAAAACATTAACTAAAGAAGATTACTTAAAAAGTATTAGAGAGATTAGAACTTTACAACAAAACATAAGAAAAAACTATGAAATACCTATTTATAAATTAAAAAAACATGGAATTGATATTTCAAAATTTGCGACTAAAGAAGTTTTCTTAAAAACTAAAGCAATTAAACTCAATCACCAGGATAAAAATATTGTTTTAAATAAGTTGAATAAACTTCAAGACGATAAAAAATTTACTCAAAAATTTTATTTAAAAAAAATAATAGATCAAGTAAAAGAGCATGACACTATTTATCAATCACAATTAAACAGATTAAAAATAAATCCTACTAAATTATTCCAGGAATTAAGTGTTAAAGAGTTTAAGAATATTGACATTAAACAAGATGTTGTAAATACAGAAAAGACTTTTGTTAATTGGCATAATAACGATTATAAACATACTATTAAGAATAAAAATATAGATTATAAAATTGAACTAGAGAAACTTAAATTTACTGATTCTAAATCTTTGGATAATGAAACACTTTCTAAGCTTGATCTAATAGCTGAAAAATCTATTAAGAATTTAGATCTTAATTCTTTTGATATAGTTAATAAAATTAATATGAGTGATATTAATTTATCAATTAAAGCTTATGGAGAGATACTTCAAATTAGTCCGAAAGAGATTAACCTCGAGATATGGAAAGATATTTTTCAAGAAGATATTAAGCACTATAAAAATGAGTACTTAACTGCCGAATATAATCAAAAGATGTATAACTATGATTATAAAGAAGAGTTTATAAATAGATATGTAGATAAGCTTAAAAGTGAATATACACTTCAAAAAGATATGCCACATGAAGCAGCAGAAGAAAAAGAATTTATTAAGTACTTTGATAAACTTACTGACTTTAATAAACTTACTGACAAATTTAAAGAAGATTATTTTAAAAATATTGAAAAAGAAAATCTTACAAAAGATATTATTAACAAGCTCGACGACGGTCAATTTTTAGCAGCTAATAAATTAATTGATAAACTAGATGATTTTGACAAGTTATTTATTGAATCATACTATGATTATGCTATTAATGATTATGCAAATAATCTTGATGAAATCAAAAATAAAATTGATTTTAATTCTTCTATAATAGAAAAATCTTATTTCATTGATCCTGATAATTACCAGGATAAACCTCAAACAAAAATCTATAAGAATGAAGAGTTAAAACCAAAAGAAAAAATCTCAATAGTTCTTTCTGAAGAAAAAGAAAATTTACACCAGGACAAACCTCAAGAAGATATTAATATTGTCAATACAAAACCAAAAGAAAAAGAAAAATTAAATTATGATGAACTTGTTAAAAATGAAAATTTACTAATAAAAGATCTAGTTAAAAATATAGATCTTTCTTTAGTAGATCATAACAAAAAAGAAAAAGAAAAATTAAATAGTATTAACTTATCTAACAAAGACAAAATTATTTCTGCTGCTAAAAATATTACTTATGCTCTTAACTCAAATTTAAAAGAGATTAAGGACACTAACTCATATTTATTAAATGTGCAGCATGAAAGATTTAATGATAAGTTTAAAGACACTTTACATGACAACCTGGAGAAATTTAAAGATATAGGAATTGATTTAAATTTAAATTTAAATCAATTTATTACAAATGTAAATAATTCTAAATTACCTAAAAATGAAAAGTTAGAAGTAACGAAAACTATTTACGATAAATTAGATGAAATTAATTATAACAAAGAGATCAAACACTTTATAAAAGATAGTTCACTCGAGGACTTAATTATTAATCGTAAAATTAATCAATTCAAAGACTTAACTCAAGAGATTAAATTAAATTCTAATCCTAAAGAATTAAATAATTTAGCTGCTAAATCTAAAAGCATGGTAAACAATTTTAAAGAAAGTAATTTAAGCTTTATGAATCAATTAAAAGTTAGAACTATAGAAAATAAACAAAAATCTATATTTAGAAATATGAACAGAGGTTTAGAAAGATGATTTTAAATCATCTTCTCTATCTCTTTTTTTAACCCCTTGTAATTTTCAAAACCTTTTTTGTGAAGTTCTGCCAATTCATTAACTGCCTTAACTATTTCTTTAGAATCGACATCATCATTTTTATTTAGATGGTATGCTATCTGATTTAAATTTCCAGTTACTCTACTTAGATCAACTGTTATGTGTAATAAGACTTTATAAAGTGCATTAAATGTTTCAGTTGCTTCAAACCTATTGTTTTTAAAAAATTGATCTAGTGATAATCTAATTAACTTAGACATATCTAACTTAGAATGTTTTATCTTTTTTAACTCTTTGATATAAAAACTATTTTCTTCGTCATTTAACCTTGTTTTTACGATGTTTTCTCTTGCCATTTCTAACACCTTTTTTATTTTAATTATAACAAAATAAAACCCAATTTTAGTAGCGATTCTGTTATTCCGTGTCACGGAATGACTATCCTGCCAACCTATTTTTTAATAGAAAAATAGGTTTAGCGGACTTTTTTTGTGTTTTTAGCTGTAATTTTTAAATCTTGATTGTAATTACATAATTATTACAAGTGATGAAGAAAAAAACCTTAGTAAGTATGATTATGTAGTTAGTAATTTTTTGAATGGTATATGTAAGTATATTAGCCAAAAAGAATTTGAAAACTTATACCCAAATTGGGTTATTTTACTTGTGTTTTATACCCAATTTGGGTATAATTATACACATTAAAACAAAGGCAAAAAGATGAACAGAGAAGAAATTTTAAAAGAATTTGGAAGAATAGAAAACTTAGAACAGTTAAAAAAAACATATAAAACTTTAGCTAAAAAGTTACACCCTGATGTTGGGGGAACAGATGAAGAGTTTAAAATATTAAATTCTGTATATAACGAGCTATTGGAAAAAGATATATTTTTCTCACAAGAGTTTAATTTAGAGCTTGAAAAAATAGTTACTCAAATATTAAGATTTGAAAATATAGAAATAAATATTATCGGCTCATGGATTTGGGTTAGTGGAGATACAAAAGATATCAAAGATGAATTAAAAAAATTAAATTTTAAATGGGCAAGAGTAAAAAAAATGTGGTATTACGGAGAAAGAAAAAAAGGTTATGGAAAAGAAATGGATCTGGAAGATATTAAGAATAAATATGGTTGTACAACTATGCAAGGAAAGAGAACAGAGCGAAAACCAATCAACAGTAATAAAAGTTTAAAGGCTTCATAAGAAAAAGCCTTTAAAGGCTTTTAAAATCAATTTAAAAGGTATATAAAATGATTGTATTAGAAATTTTGCCGAATGATGTTTATTTTGAAAATGAAAAAAAAGATTCTACTTATATTTCATTTAATAAAGCTCGTACAATAATTTTTAAAGATTTACCTAAAATTATAAAATATTCTTGTGTAGATTCTAAAAGAAGTGTTGATTTTTTGAATTTATTATTAACTAAATATTTTATTTATAATGAAGAATATTTAAAGCTAAAAATAATTTAGAAATTTACACCCAAATTGGGTTAATTTACTTGCATTTTATACCCAATTTGGGTATAATTATACATGTTTTAAAAGAAAGGATATACATGACAAAAGCAGAAAAAATCGAAGAAGAAAGAAAGTTTTGGGCTAAAATAGCAAAAGAAAATAAGTGGTATAAAGAGCCTTTTTATGTTCAAGTTTGGTTTGATAAAGATGATGATGTTGAGGATAGTATTTATGCCCCTAAAAATGCTATTAATGACATAATTATTTCATCTTAATACTAAAAGGTATTAAGATGATTAAAAATTTAATTTTAATGTTTAGTATAGTTGAACAAGCAAAAATAAAAGCTTTTGCAAATGCTTTTATAATTCCTTTTTTCTTAACTATGATTTTGAAAAATATTTTGTTTGTTGTTGTTTGGTGGGTATTTATTTATCTAATATATAAATTTGTTTTTACTGATAAAAAGTTAAATAAATTATATTTTATTAGATATGTAAAATATTGTTTAGTTGGATTAGGTTGTATAGCCTTAATCTTAATTGTTTTAGTTCTTAGTTAAATGCTAAGAACTAATATTATAAAATAGGGGCAGAGCATGAACAGTGAAGAAGAAGTAAACGAAAGTTTTATGATAATGTTATTTATGAATTTACCATTTTTTATTATAGCATTTGATGCTATATTGAGAGAAAAAGAGGAAGTATATTTTATGATAGTATCTATAGTTTTCTCAATAGTATTCTTTTCAATGGCTTTAGAAAT
Source organism: Arcobacter sp. F2176 (assembly GCF_004116465.1). Classification (NCBI taxonomy): domain Bacteria; kingdom Pseudomonadati; phylum Campylobacterota; class Epsilonproteobacteria; order Campylobacterales; family Arcobacteraceae; genus Arcobacter; species Arcobacter sp. F2176. The sequence goes on along the minus strand of NZ_PDJV01000003.1, from coordinate 264,351 downwards.
AGTATTTGATTTTAAAGCAATAATATTGGGTAATATGTTTGGAATGGCTACAACATTATTTCCAAGTTTAATAATTTCAAATTTCATAAAAGAATATAATTTTAGTGAGTATTTGTATATAATACCCCCTCTTTTATATTTAATTATTTATATATTTCTTAGAAATAAAGAAATAGAAAACAATAAATATAAAAAATTAGATAAGGATAGAGAATTATTACAAATTATAAAAGATATGAATTTGAAATGTCCAATATCTAATATAAATTATAAAAGAATTATTAATACAAGAGATTATAATAAATCAATGGGGAAAGAAAAACTAGAGCAAAGAGAAAGAGATTTAAAAAAGAAAAAAGAGAGAGAAAAAATAGACATGATTAAAAACAAAATTTGTAAAGGAGCATTAAATGATTAAATTGAATAGCCCACTTACTAAAACAAATATTTTGATATTAAGTACAATATATATTATTACAATTATTTTCTTTTTTAGTATTGCTTTTGAACAAAATATAAATACTTTTTTTGAAGCTGTTAAAATTGCTACAAATTTTATACTTATTCCCACTTTAATCGGTTGGTATATCCTAAAATGGAGCTTTGAAGCAATTTTATTCCTTTGTAAAGGTGGAGAATGAAAAATATATTATTAAACTTAAGAATCACTAAAACAGAAAAGGCATTAAATAATCTAAAAAAAGCAAAAACAAATGAAGAAATAGCAAATGCAATAGATAAATCTTTAAAGTCACATCAAACTTTTTTAGTGCATTGGCTTGAATATCAACCTGATTCTTTTTTCTTAAATCAGAAAGTTAAATATATTAAATATTTTAAACAAAGATTAGGACAACTTAAAAGACATTCTAAAGTAAAGAAATAAAATGAGAATAGAAGAAATATTTTATTATAGCACTGTAGTAATATTTTCTTGTTTTTGCTTGTGGTTATTCTTTAGAACTAGAGAAAAAAAATCTCACGCATGGAGAAAAAAATCAGCTAATAAAACATTAGCAAAGATTAGAGCCTTTGAACATCAAGGGCAAATATTTTCATATTTAAGAAAAATTGACCCGTTTGTAATGGAAGAGTTAATTTTAAATACTCTTGAGAAAAGAAAAGATATTGATATTATAAGAAATGAAAAATACACGGGTGACGGTGGAGTAGATGGGAGATTTATTCATATTGTAGAGAATGAAAAAAGATTATATTTAGTACAGGTCAAAAGATACTCAAAATATATAAATGCAAGTGATATAAATAAACTAGATGAACAAATAAAAAAAGAAAAAGCATATAAAGGCTTATTTGTTCACACGGGGAAAAGTGGCAAATTAGTTTATAATAATTTGGCTCTAAGTGGCAATATTAATTTAATATCAGGCAATGGACTTATTAAATTAATAATAGATGGAATTTTTGAAAGATAAAGGTAGGAAAAATGAATAGTATAACAATAGGTTCAAAAGATGGAAAAGTTACAATTTTTATAAACCAAATTAAATATATGAAGCTAAAAGAGAATGTTTTGGAAGTATTTTTTGATAAAGATAACAAAGTTACTATTATTAATAAAGCAGAAGAAGTGCATGATAAAATAGTATCAATTAAAGGGTAATTATGAAAAAAACATATCAACAAAAGAAAAAATTAAAAGAAGATATATGTATATGTATAAACAAGGGTGATACATTAGAAATTTATCAAAAGAAAACTTTAAATAAATTTTATAGTATTGTAAAATTTAAAAAAAGAAGAACTAAAACTACTTCTTTATTTTTATATAAAAATTTATTAAAAACACAAGTACCTCAAGAAATAGATTCAATTAAAAATGATAATGCTCATAGTGTGGTTATTGCTCCAGCTGATAAAGGTAATACTTCTTTAAATACTTATCTATACAATTTAAATAAATCAAAAGGGGCAGAAAATGACTGATACAGATTTAATAAGCATAGTAGCAATAATAATATCTATTGTTGCTATTGTAATATCTATTTTAACAATGATGAAATTTAACGAGTATCTTTTTGAGAAAAGAAAAGAATTAATATCAGGAAAAAAAGATATTAAGGATAAAAAAAGCAAAATAAAAGAAAATGGGAAGTTAAAAGGACTATTTATATATATAGATGATTTAATAAAAAATAACACTCCTGCTTTTGCTATTCTTATTGGAACAGTCATTCTTATTATAATTTGGATTTTTTGCCCTAGTTATAGATTTTGGGAATAAAAAATGAAAAAAACATATCAACAAAAGAAAATTAGGAGCAGAGCAAATGAAAAAAATATTAGTAATAGTTATATTAGTTGGAACAAGTTTATTTTCTCAAGATGTTTCAATTAAAAGTAGCCTTATGTCAATGATTGATTCATTAATGCCTAAAGATTTATTTATTGCAGATGGTACAATGTTTAAAATTAGTGATACTGAAAAAGCAATAATAATAAATGGAAAAATTAAATGTAGTCAAGCTAAAGGTTTTATTATTGGTGTATCAAAAAATATGAATTGCACAAATTTTGGAATTATAGATAAATCCAAAACTAAAGTTTATTTGATTACAAAAGATAAATCTTTAAATGAATTTTGGACTATAAATTTAAATGATAAAGTAATAACAATAACAAGACCAAATGGTTTTATTATTCAAAGAATAAAGGATTAAAATGTTTGGAAATTTAATAATAGGATTATTAGCCATTTTAGGCTTAATGAGTGGAATTGCTATATCAATTTTTAGGCACAAAATAGAAAAGCAAGGATTAGAAAAAGTGCCTTATAGAATTTTTATTAAAGGAGCATTTAGACATGCAAAAAAATATAAAAGAAAAAGCCAACCTGAAAATGAATTAAGTTAGTAAGTCTAAGAATTCTTTTACTTTTGGATTATCTTTAAAGTAAAGACAAAAAGCAATAAAAATTATAAAAATGATTAGTATTTCAATATTATTAAACATGAAAAACATTATACTAAAAAAAATTTAAAATAGGTATCAAAATGGAAAAAGAAGAAATTTTAAAAAGATTAGAATTGTTAGGAATTAAAAATTATAAAGATCTAATGACTGTTATTAATATTCCTAAAAGAACTGTTGAAAAATGGTTTTTGCCAAGTGGTAATTTTCCGTCATGGTTTATTTATTTTCTAGAGTTATTAGAAGAAAATCATAAACTTATAAATGATAAAAAAATACTTGAAGAAAATTTAATTAATTCTTTAAAAAATTAATTCGTACCAGGTCTTAATTAGCAGCTACTTTTATGCTGCTATTTTTTTAATACAGTTTTTTACTGTATTAAACATTAATTTAATGTATTTTACTGTTTATTATGGTATAATAAAGTATAAGAAATATAAGGAGAAACAATGAAAAAGATTTACTTGGTTTTAATGGCTGCTGCAACTTTATTTTTATTAAATGGTTGTTCGCAAGATTTCGGGAATTTAGGTGCTACAAAACAAAATGAAATGATTTACCATACTTCACAAAGTATTAAATTAGATCATAATGTAGTTGAGAATAAAAAAGATGATAAAAGTTATTATCAATTATGGCGTGAAGCTAATTTAATGGATAATGATATAAGTATGTCGGAAGATAACAATAAAAATTTTATTATCAATGGTAAAGTATATCAAGTTAGATTTTCTAATTCAAATGGAAATAGTATTTTTAATTTATATGATGTAAAAGAAAATAAAAAAGTTGTTAATTTTGATTATAGATATAGAGTTATAATTTTTAATGATACAGATAAAAACAATACTTTATATTTTGGTTTAAAAAAAATATACAATAATCAAATTACTTATAGAAAATTTGACAAGTTATATTCTTTTGATGGAACAGCTCTTAAAGAAATTAGAAAAGATTTAAAAGAAAAAAGTTTATATTTTGGAACAGCTCGAATTATCTCAAGTATAATTTACACTAATAAATATATTGTTTATGTTATTAATGCACCAAGTTATAATAAGTATGAAATAGTAAATATATTAAACAATAAAGAAATTGATTTTAAAGGTACTGTTCTTGCTTTTAAAGATAACAAAGCTTTAGTGTACAGAGATAAAGGAAATCTATTGTTTAATAACTTACAGTACCAATTAACAGTTGTTAATCTTGATACGGGAAATGAAACTAATTTAATGATTGAAAATGAAAAAGACAATCAAGCATTATTGAGTTTTTATGAATCTAAAAGTCAATTAATAGTTAGACTTCCAAACAATCAAAATATAGATATCGTTAGTTTAAAAAATGTACCTGGTGATTTATCAAAAGTTACACAATTAAAAGCGAAAATTTATAATATAGATCATTTAAATAGTGAAGAGTACGAAATGACATTAAAAGATATTGGTTACAGTATTAAAACAAATTTCGATGATACTCAAGCTGTATTATTTAATTAATGTTAAATACTGTATTTAATTGTAAAATACTGTATATAAATATAAAAAAGGTTAAACAATGAAAGTAATTAGTTTTGCACACGATAAGGGTGGAGTTGGGAAAAGTACTACTATTATAAATGTTGCTCCCGTATTAGAAAAAGAATTTAAATTAACTGTTATAGATTTAGATCCAAAAAAACAATTTACGACTTTTAATAATCACCGTGAAAATAAAATTAATATGGTAAGTGTTAGTTCTATAAATGATTTAGTTGAATTCATTAGTAATTCAAAAGATGAATTAGTTTTAATTGATTTAGGGGGATTTGATTCTGATTTTTTCAGAACTGCATTAATGATATCAGATATTATCATTGTTCCTTTGTCGGGTTCTGATAATGACATTGTAGGATTTGCAGATTTTGAAAATATTTTACTTAGTGTAATTAGTGAACAAAAGAAAAATGGAATTGACATTGATTGTACTATTTTAGCTAATAGAATACATCATAATAATAAATCAGATTTTGAAGTATTATCCAATAGAGCAAAGGAACTAAATTTTAATATCTTCAATACAATTATTAGAAATTCGTCTGTATATTCAAAAATGATTCTAAGTGGTAAATCTGCAACAGAACAAACATTAACTACACCTGGGTTAAATGTATTATCTTTAGTAGAAGAAATAAAAGAAAAAATAAAAGGCTAAATTATGGCAAAAGATAAAAGATTAGATTTTTTAAATCAAGCTAGAGGTAGAGAACTAATTAATGCTGCTACTTCTAAAACTGATAAACCTAAAAAAGGTGGACGCCCAAAAGTAAATAATCCGTTAAATGTGGCAGAAACTACAAATTTTACAGAAGAAGAACAAGCTGCATTAATAAAAATAGCAGAAAAAGAAAATAGATCTAAAGCTTATTTAATTCGTCAAGCTGTTTTGTCTTATTATAATATTAATGTAGAAAAAAGGGAGAAATAAACAATGAATAAAAACATATTATTAACAATATTAGGTTTAGTTTTAGTTCTTGCTCCTATGAAAATAATTGAATTTATAGAATATGGTACTATTTCTTTTAATCATTGGGAACATGGGTTTTTAACTATTATTACAATTTTATCAGGTATTGGGTTGGCATTTGGAAATTATAAAAAGACAAAAAAAGGTTTTACTATATTTGATATTATTTTTTTACTTATACTGATTGTTTCTTCTTTTTCAATAGTATATTTTATATAATAAAACTTTTACAAAATAAAAAGAAGAGATTATTTAACTTTTCTCTTCTTCTCAACTTTAAATCTTATCTATATATTTGACTTTTATGTCATGCTCGTATTGTATCTTTCTAAAATTAATTTCTTATTATTAAAAATAATTTAACTGTAGTGTACTAGTGTATTGTAAAAAAGTAATTGGAACTCTGTATATGTAGCAAATTTCATTTTCTATATATGATGAAATAGGCTCTAAGATAGCATAGGGGTAATTCTATAATTACCAGGGGGTAATCAATACTTATACTAGGGGGTAATTGTGAAATTACCAGGGGGTAATTAGTTATTTTACTAGGGGGTAATTGTGAAATTACGGGGTAATTCTTTAATTACTACAATCTATAAAATATAAAAGTATCACCAAAAGTATCACAAGAGGCTTTTTTTTATATTCTAAAATCTTCAGCAATCACCTTTATATCGGTGGCGACCCCGTCAAGATTCGAACTTGAGTTTACAGGAGGAAATCCTGTCGTCCTTGGCCACTAGACGACGGGGTCGAAGAGTGGAATTATAGTTTAGATTCTTTTTATTTATGCTTAAAAGTAAGGGGAAATTTAAGAAAAAGAGGCTGAATATCTCTTTTTTTAGTTTAGATATCTATTAGTGTTGTTGAGATATCAACATATACTGTGGCATCATCTTTTGTCCATACCTCAAATATATCATCGCCATCTTTTACTTGAACACCTGTTTTTAGCCAATCTTTTGCGTATTTTTGTACTTCTTCCGTTTCATCAACTGGTACGATTGAATCTATCTCATCGTTATTATCTATAGCATCATTTATTGATATCTCATTATCCATAGAAGTTTCTACTTCTGGCTCTTCTACATGAAGAGGTACATCGTCATTTTCTTTTTTTATATCCTCATTATTTGATTGCTCTAATATATCATCTTCAACACTTTCTTCCATGCCAGTTAAAGTCAAATCTTTAGTAGTAGGAAGAGATTCTATTTGAACATCATTTAAAAAGTCATCTTCTATGTAACTAAGATCATCTTCGTACTCAATATCTTCTTCAGCAATAGAAATACTTTCATCACTTCCATATTCTTCAATACTATTTTCTAAACTCTCTACAATAGCTAATTCATCAAATACGCTTGTCATATCATCTTCTAAAACATCGCTTTTAATTTCAGTATCACTTAGCATACTTCCATTTTCAACAGATGCTATTGTATCTGTAGTACCCTTTTCCTTTGCAATATCTGCCGTCTCAAACTCATCTGTTGGCTCATTAGCTAAAGAACTTAGCTTTTCATTCCAATAATGATTACTATCTATTTGTGCTATATCATTTCCTGCTATATCATTCTCTATTGCTTTAAAAAACTCTTTATTACTCACAGGTGTTCCTGCAAAGTTTGAGAAACTTACATTCCAAGTTCTATCTTCTATTATAGTTGTAGTGGCAACTTTTATGCCATCTTCATCAAATATTGATACACTATTTTTACTTTCCAATCCTTTACCACTTATATTTATATAAGAGTACTCTTCATTTGCATCTGATATGTTTGTTATCTCAAATTTTTTGATATCTGATTCTGAGCTATTTACAGTGATAGTTTGAATCTCTGTTCCTGAATTCCCTTCTTTATCAGTGGCTGTTATTTTCAAGTTTTGTGTTCCATTTGAAAGTTCACTTGTCGTTATTGAGTAGTTTCCATCTTCATCTGCTATTGTACTTCCTAAAATATTTCCAGCATCATCTGTGATAGTTACTCTTGCGCCACTTTCTGTTATACCTCTTATTGTGGGTCTATTATCGCTTGTAAGATTAGTATCTGATACATGAGTGTCACTTTCATCACTTTCAATAGGAGAAAGGCTTTCTTTAGCTTTTGGTGATTTTTCAATCAGGGCTAAAAGTTTATCTACTAAATCTATTTCTTCAAAATCACCTTTTTCATCTAAAAAAGATATGGCAGAGGTATCTAATTTATCCATAAGCCCATGGGTATCTGTTGCATTATTTTGCTTGATAAAAGTAATTATATCTTTCACTACTACACTATTTCCATCTGGAAACTTTATTTTTAAAGAATCATCAATAATTTCTAAGTCTAATAATTCAGGTCGCTCTGGTACAAGTACATAGTCACCTTTTTTTATATCTATGACATCAAATAAGCTAACTTCATATATTGTGCTTTCACCATTTGGACTTTTAACTGTAATACTTGTAGCCACTTAAAATCCTTTAGCTAAATTTCGCAGGGGAAATTTTCGAGAATATGATATATTTTTTATTTAGAGTAGTTTTAAATTCATCGGATTTATTTTTTAATATAGCATAGCTTTCTTCTAGCTCTTGAGTATCTCTCCACTTTGTATCAATAAAGATAATATTTTTAGAATCATAAGCGATAATATCGATATTGGTATCTTTATTATTCCACCAACTTCCAAGATTATTTGGAATAAAACCTAAGTATTTATATGGATCATTTTTAATTAGACTTAAAATATGCATTTTATAACTGCTTTGCACAAGTCGTTTTGTAAAGTCTTCTTTTATATTACTAACCACACTACTAGTATCACCCTTTTGAAGAGTTGAATAATTAGGATATATATAACAAAACCAAAATCTCATAAAATTGTCTTCAATCTCATATCTTCCAAACTTGCTCTTTTTTATATCTTCATTTATAGGTACATATTTTTTGATAATCATTATGTCAATTAGTTTTTGCAAATATCGTGTGAGATAAGTTGATTTTAGGTTTAAAAAGTCTGCTATTGCTCCAATTTTACTGTTTCCTAAAGCTATGGCATAAAGTATTGATGAGTATGTTGAGATTTCATTCAAATCTTTTTTCAAAAAATCCATACCTTCATTGAAAAAGATTCCATCATAACTTAAAAAATTCTCTTTTATATTTAAAAGAAAATCTTTTTTAGGGTCATATAGTTTTAGATAATCAGGGTTTGTACCATAAGCGCTAAAGATATGCATTATATCACCAGCTTGAACATCAGGAATAAATTCTTTAATACTAGCGTATGGTAATTTATCTAGTTTTATTATGTTTGAAGATTTTTTGTAAATATATTCATCATCTTTATTACTAGAACAAATAGATGATAAAATAATAACTTGGATATTTGAAGAACTTAGCTCTTTATTCCAAGCCTTATAAAAAAGACTTAAGGCATCTTTTTCTACTTTGATTAGATTTTGAAAGTCATCTAATACTAAAATCAATTTTTCTTCAAAGGTCTCTTTTGCTATTACTTTTAAAAAAGATTCAAAAGTATCAAAAATATCCACTTTTTTATTTAAAAAGTTTTCGATATTTTTATGAATAGTTTGAAAAGTAATTAAATTCATCATCTCTAAAAAAGAGATATAAAAGCTATTTTTACCACTTATATAAGAGTTTACAAATGATGTTTTACCTATCTTTCTTCTTCCAAAAATAAAATTAAATGATGAGTTAGGGATAGAGAAGTCTTTTTGTAATATTTCAAGTTCATTTTCTCTATGTAAAAACATGAGTAGCCTTTTATGAATAATATTTATTTTATGGACTTATGACTTAATAAAGTCTTAGATTATCTTAATTTCTTAACTTTAATTTTATTTAGCTTATATAATTTAGAAGGAATATCTTCAAAAAAACCATTTTTTTGTATTACAACTACATCTGAGACATCTTTAGCATACTCTTCTTCAAAGTTTTTTTTGGTCTCATTTGCTGAAGAAGAATAAAGAACATTGAACTTTTTTATAAAGTCATAAAAACTAGAATCTTTACTTATAACTCTAAATGACTCATTATTGGGATATATAAAAGTACTATTTTTAGAGTTTCTTACTCTTCTTTTATGGTTGTTTGGGATTCTTGTGAAGTTTTGTAAAGTCTTAAAAGAGTCTACAGTTCTTAGTATTTTTTGTGTTTTGGGTCTTTTTTTTATAACTGCTAGCTTTTCATTATCATTTGATGAAAAGCCAACAGTTGTATCTGTTTGTACCAAATAAACAGAGTTTGGGTTCATATTATCTGCTTAGAAATTCTTGAATTGATTTTGGAGACAATCCATCTTTTTTTCTAATTTCTTTCATAGCTTCAAGACAAGCGAAAGCTGCTGCTGCTGTTGTTACATATGTTACATTCATTTTTAAAACTGATCTTCTGATATTTTTACCATCATCTTTTGATGACTCTTTTCCATCACTTGTGTTAATTGCAAGGGCAATTTCACCATTTGTAATAGAGTCAATAATATTTGGTCTACCTTCAGAGATTTTAAGAACTTTCTCACACTCAATTCCAGCATCGGCAATTGCTTTATGTGTTCCACCAGTAGCAACTACTGTAAAACCTTCATCTTTAAGGCCTTTAGCGATTTTTGGTGCAAATTCCTTATCTAAATCACATAATGAAATAAATACTTTCCCCTCTGTTGGAATATCATTTTTAGCAGCACTTTGTGCTTTTGCATATGATTCACCAAAACTATCAGATATACCCATAACTTCACCAGTTGATTTCATCTCAGGAGTTAATATCATATCAGAACCACTAAGTTTATTGAATGGGAAAACTGCTTCTTTGATAGCCACATGGTTTCTTAATATTGGTTTTAATACACCATTATCTTCCCATACAAGCTCAGTATTATATGTATCAAGAGCATTTCTTAAACTCTCACCCCACATAACTCTAGTAGCCACTTTTGCCAAAGGCATACCAGTTGCTTTACTTACAAAAGGAACTGTTCTTGAAGCTCTTGGATTAACTTCGATAAGATAAATTTGCCCTTTATGAATAGCATATTGCGTATTCATAAGACCAACAACACCAAGACCTAGTGCCATATTTTTTGTTTTTGTTTCAAGTTCTTTGATTAACTCATCACTTATAGAAACAGGAGGTAAAGAACACGCTGAGTCACCTGAGTGAACACCAGCTTCTTCAATATGTTGCATGATTCCACCAATATATACTTCTTTTCCATCACAAATACAATCAACATCAAGCTCAATTGCTCTATCAAGGAATTTGTCAATAAGTACTGGAGCATCATTTGATACAGATACTGCTTCATCCATATATTGTCTTAACTCATTTGTAGAATAGACAATTTTCATCCCTCTTCCACCAAGTACAAATGAAGGTCTTACAAGAACTGGATAACCAATTCTTTCAGCTATTTCAATAGCTTCTTCTACTTCTACTGCTGTTCCATTTTCTGGTTGTAAAAGTCCTGCATCTTCAACAAATTTTGAGAATTTTTTTCTATCTTCTGCTAAGTCAATAACTTCAGCAGTAGTACCTATGATTTTAGCTCCTGCAGCTGTTAATGCATTTGCTAGTTTAAGTGGAGTTTGCCCACCAAAGTGAACTATAACACCATCTGGATTTTCTTTTTCTACTACGCTTCTTACATGTTCAAAATCAATTGGCTCGAAGTATAAGATATCTGATGTATCATAGTCAGTTGATACAGTTTCAGGGTTACAGTTATACATGATAGTTTTGATACCCATTTCTTTTAGGGCAAAACTTGCATGAACACAACAATAATCGAACTCGATACCTTGTCCAATTCTATTTGGTCCACCACCTATAATCATAACTTTTTTCTCATCTGTTATTTTATTTACTTGAGGAACTTTAGTTACATTTGTAGTAGAGTAAAGATATGGAGTAAGAGCTTTAAATTCAGCTGCACAAGTATCAACTTCATTGTATTCAAAATCTACATTTAGAGTTTTTCTTGCTTGATAAACTTCTTCTTCTGTTTTACCAATAAGCATAGAAATCATCTTGTCAGAAAATCCATTTGATTTGATTATTCTCATCTTAACTTCGTCAGTTAAAATTGAAGCATCCATTGATTTTTCCATATCAACGATTTGTCTAAATTTAGTCAAGAACCAAGGATCTATTTTTGATAATTCAAAAATCTCTGCATTTGTAAGTCCTTCTCTCATACCTTGCATCAAGTATAAAAGTCTATCACAATTTGGTCTTCTGATTTCAGCTTTGATTTTTTCCATTTCTGCTTTGATTGGGTCAAAACCACAAAGTCCAGTCTCTAAAGAACAAAGTGCTTTTTGGATTGATTCGTTAAAGGTTCTACCCATAGCCATAACTTCACCAACAGATTTCATAGAAGTTGTAAGTGTAGAGTCTGCTTTAGGGAATTTTTCAAAAGTAAATCTAGGGATTTTAGTAACTACATAATCAATAACTGGCTCAAAAGATGCAGTTGTACCTGTAATATCATTTTCAATCTCATCAAGAGTAAATCCAACAGCAAGAAGCGTTGCAACTTTTGCAATAGGATAACCAGTAGCTTTAGAAGCAAGTGCTGAAGAACGAGAAACTCTAGGATTCATCTCAATAACTATCATTCTTCCAGTTTTTGGACAAATTGAAAACTGTACATTTGAACCACCTGTATCAACACCAATCTCTCTTAAAATAGCAAATGAAGCATTTCTCATATCTTGGTACTCTTTGTCTGTAAGAGTAAGAGCAGGAGCGATAGTAACACTATCTCCTGTATGAACACCCATTGGGTCTAAGTTTTCTATAGAACATACGATGATACAGTTATCTTTTCTATCTCTGATAACTTCCATTTCGTATTCTTTCCAACCAAGCATTGATTCCATAATCTCAATTTCATTGATTGGACTTGCTTCTATTCCTATTTCTGCAAGTTTTTTGAACTCTTCCATATTGTAAGCAACACCAGAACCACCACCTGCAAGGGTAAAAGATGCTCTAGAAATCACTGGGAAACCAATCTCTTTTGCTACTTTTATAGCTTCTTCAACGCTATATGCATTTGCACTTTTTGGTAAATCCATACCGATTTTTATCATAGCTTCATTGAAAAGATGTCTATCTTCACCTTTTTTAATAGCATCTGGATGAGCACCTAAAAAAGCAACACCATCAAGCATACCTTTGTCATACATTGTTGTAGCAACATTAAGTGCTGTTTGTCCACCCATAGTTGGTAAGATTGCGTCAATATTCTCTTTTTTGATTATCTTTGCAATCATATCTTCTGTAATTGGCTCGATATAAGTTCTATCTGCAAATTCAGGATCTGTCATAATAGTTGCTGGATTTGAGTTGATTAATACAACTCTATAACCTAACTCTTTTAATGTCTTTGTAGCTTGTGTTCCTGAATAATCAAATTCGCATGCTTGCCCAATAATAATAGGACCAGAACCGATTAATAATATAGATTTAATATCTTCTCTTTTTGGCATTTATAAGTTCCCCATATATGTAGTAAAATTTGGAAATAATATCTAAAAAGTGCTTAAAAAATGGTTATTTGGAAAATTATTTTGAAGATTTTTGTATTTAAATATAGAGCTAGTTTTGCTCTATATTTTACTTTGTAGGTAGTTTAAAGTTTTTGTAATTTATAATACCTTCTTCATCAAAAGAAAGATAATATAAAACATCTTTTTTAACTGGAAGTCCTGTTAAATATCTAATGGCTAAATTTGCTTGAAGAGAACCCACATGCATAACAATAGGACAAGCGATACCATTTGGTTTTCTATCATTTACTTGAAATACTGCTTCATAAGAGGCTTTTTCGAAAAAACAAACTTGCCCATGAAACTCCTCAACACTTCCATAAATCCAAGCTTGATTATGATTTATGCAGTATTCATTGATATCTGCACGCGTTAGAAGATTATCCGTTCCATCAATGATAAGATCAAACTCTAAACCTCTTTTTGCAAACTCTTGAAAAGTCTCTTTATAAGTAGTAACTTTTGTATAAGGACATCTAGCTTCAATAAGTTCTTTTAAAACATCACACTTATATTTTCCATCGTCGCCAACTCTAAAGCCTATTTGTCTATGGATATTATGAACACCCACAGTATCAAAATCCACTAAAGTAAACTCCCCTATTCCAGAAGCACCAAGTGCGATACCAAGTGTACAACCAAGCCCACCACTTCCAATAATAGCTACCTTTTTCCCTTGAAGCGAGTCTTGAGTCTCTTGCCCCCAAAGTTTTATCTGTCTGTTAAAATATTCATTAAATTCTTCTTGCATGTCAATTCCTTACTGTATAAGTATAGTTTATTTTTATTATTTTGTTTTGTAATCATAGCAAATTTAGTTTAAATTAGTTTGACTAGAGTCAATTATTTTATGTTTAAAATCTTTTCTCTTGAAAATCTGAGATTTCCGCTTCTTCACTTTTTGGTGGCAAAAAGTAAAACAAAAAGCCACCAACGGCTGCGAAGCCAAAGGTTCCCTCACTTATTATTTTTATCTTTTCTGCTTGGTAAAACTCGCTTATTAAAACTTCTATTTTGTCCATTCTGGAATTTAGTCGTTTCACTCCAGCATGCAACTTTTAAACACTCTGACAGTTAGCAATCTTGTTTAGAAAAGAGAAAAATAAACGCTCGGCTTCTGTAGATGTTAGGATTTTAAATAAATTATCTTTTAGCTGATACTTTGATGCCATATTTTTCTCTTACTATTTTAGCTTCATCTTTTACTTTTTTTGAGGCTTCAGAATATCCCTCAATATTTTGAGTTGTTTCTATAACTTTTTTTAAATTTTCTTTATCTAAAATTCTTTTAGTCATCAATATTCCTTTAAAGCTATATTATATCAAAAAATTTAATTATACTCTGGTTTTGGTTGGGCTACTAATAAGTCATTTTGACTGTTTTTATACTCACTATCTTTCACACTTACTTGTCCATTCATAAGCATTGGAAGAAGCCAATCTCTTAATTTTGCTAGTTCTTGATTTTCTTTTAAATTTCTTTGTTTCATCTTATGAAAAGAATCCATTTTTTCATAAAACTTTAGATTTATATTTTCATTGGGAACAATAATAAAATATTTTTGTGTTAAAGAATCAAATAATAAATTTTTTATACCACTTGTTTTTCCCTCCCAACCAAATAACACGCGGTTATCATATAAATTATTCCACATATAAATGAAATAATAAAGATATTTTTGGTTTTCTAAAGAAAATGATTTGCAAAAATTTGAACATACTAGAGGATTTTCAAACCTTTTTATAGTTTCATCAATAACAAATGAAATTCTTCCCGTTGATTGAGTTGGACTACCTCCTGATATTTCAACAATCAAATCATGAGATTCTAAAATTTTATTTGAATTTTTTTCTAAAATAAATCTTTCAGGTGGATTTACACTTCCTAAACCATTTAATCCATTTAAATCAGCACCTCTAACACAAGAAACCTTTTGAGTGTAATTCCCTTCTTCTTTTTCTTTTCCCCAATCTCCACCTTTATTATTTCCAATAAATTGTGCAATTGTTTTGGCTTCCCATCTCTCAGGAATCTCTCTTTTTAACTCTTGATTATAAACCATTTTTCCACCTGATGATTTATAAGGTTTTCCATTAACATCAGGAAAATCAAACTGCACAAACCAATAATCATAAAGAGTTTTTGCCATAGCTTCTAATTCTTTATTAATTCTATTGTTTATTTCTATCTTTGAATCAAGAGAAGATAGAATATTTGCTATTTTATCTTGATATTGTTTCTCTGGAACATAAAATTTTAAATTTCTAACTGAATCTTTTGTTATAGTCTTAGTTGTAGTGCCATTTGCAAATTGTTTTATATAACTTTCGTTATATTTCATTAAATAATACATAAATCTTTGATTTAATGTACATTTGAATCTAATTAGAAATAAATTCATTGCCAAAGACACAGGCTGTTTTAAATATGGCATTATATAAACAGAACCGGGATTAGCTATTTTATTCATTATAATATCATTAGAATAAACTTTTGACTTTGAAAGATATTCATATTCATTTTGATCTATATATATTAAATTACTGTCAAAGTTATTTGATTCAAAGTTTAAAGTTCTAATCATAATTGCATAGCTAGGTTTATATTTTAATGTTATATTTTCTTTTAACTTTTCGTATGCTCCATTGGCATGATAATCAGTAATTGTATCAATATGTTCTCTTAATACAATATTTTTAAAATATTCAGTCTTCATAAACCAATCCCAACAGTTGCTTTTTTATCTCATCTTCCAAGACTTTAGATTCTCTAAACATAACTTTAAGATTATCACTAAAGCCTTTCATCTTATTATCAAACTCATCTTTAGATATATCCACATATTCAATCTTTACATCAAAATATTGACCTGCACTAAATGAGTAGTTTTTAACTTTTATATCATCATAAGAAACAACTACAGAAAAATCATCAACTACTTTTTTATCATTAAAAGTATCTATAATTTTTTGTTCTTCCTCTTCTTGTAAAACTGTTTTTTGATTCTTGCCATCTTTTACAGTTTTTCCTAGATTTGAAGCATCAATTAACACTACATTTTCTTTATTTGTATCATCTATAAATATAATAGATACATTTGTACCTGTTGTAGCAAAGATATTACTTGGCATTGAAACAACACCACCTAACATTTTCTTTTCAATTAGATGTTCTCTAATCTTTTTATCGATACCACTTTGAGCTGTTATAAATCCAGTTGGCACTACAACTGCTGCTTTCCCACCTTTTTTTAGTGAATGTATAATATGCTGTAAAAACATACTATAAATAGCCATTGACTCTTTTTTCTTTGCTGGTACTTTTGGAATACCTGCAAAAAATCTATCGTGATTTTCTTTAGAGTCTAAATCATCTCTATAATCACTAAAATCAGTTTTAAAAGGTGGATTTGAAACGATATAATCAAACTTTTGTAAACTGTCACCCTCTTTGTGATATGGACTTAAAAGAGTATTTCCTTTAATCACATTTGATATAGAGTGCACAAGGTTATTTAAAATCAAATTTAGTCGTAAAAGACTTGATGATTTTTGAGATATATCTTGTGAGTAGATACTACATCTATCTTCACCTATGGCGTGAGCTATATTCATCAAAAGTGTTCCACTCCCTGCACTTGGGTCATAGCAAGTTACATTTGCAACACCTTCATCCACCATAATAGCCGCCATGATTTTTGCAACGGCATGGGGAGTATAATACTCTGCATACTTTCCACCACTATCACTGTTATAATCTTTGATTAGGTATTCAAATATAGTTGCATAGAAATCATACTTTTGATTAAAGATATTTTCAAAACTAAAAGCTACTAGCTTATTGATAATCGCTTTAAAAAAAGCATCTTTATCATCAATAATATATTTGCTCAAAGTATCAAAAAGCTCTATTTTTGCTCCACCTTCTGTTTTTACTGAAAAGATGTCGTTGTTTTCTATAGAGATTTGATGTAAGGTATCATCAAAAGTTTGTGCAAAATCAGGACTATCTTGTATATTAAACAGATGTGTTATAAGATACTCTGGTTTTAACTTTGCTGCTTTTGCTCCTATTCGTCTTAATATTTTGTTTCTTTGTTCTTGGCTTAAGTTTGTATAGTATTCTTCCCAACTTGGAGCATTTTTTATATTTTCATCTATTTTTTTAATCTCATAAGCAAATTTATCATTTAAAAACTTGTATAAAAAGACTTGGGTGATGATTTTGAACTCATTTCCATCATTTCCAAGTCCAAAATTTGCACATACTGCTTTTAAACTATCTATTAACTTTTTTGTTTCTCTTTCAAACTCTACTATTACCAATTGTTTACTCCGTTGTATTCATTTAGATATTCTGTTGCTATCATAGTGTTAATGTATCTAAAAGATTCATCATTCAATTCTATTTTATTGTTATCTTCAAACTCTACATCTACTATAGGTTGAGTTTCTGCTATAAAAAAGTTTTCATGTTTTAATATTGCACTATTATTTAAAACTTTTTCATCAAGCTGTATTTTTATCTTCTCTAATGCATTAAAAATCCTACTTTGCTTATCTGTTATATTGTTTTGCTTAATTCTTTTATGCATCCTTGCATATTTTCTATCACCTTTGTACTTATCTTTTAAGAGGTCATTTTGTCTGTTTAACTCTCTTATTTTCTCATCTATTTTTTTGAGTTCACCAATATTTTCATTCATCTCATCTTGGGTTATCTCACTAAAATTTTTGTTTTTAAACAGTCTTTCAAGTTCTTCTTTTAAAGTGATATACTCAGGGTCTTTTTTATCAAAATTATTTTGAAAAGCTTCTCTTGTTTTTCTAAGAGTATTTTTTAATTTATCTGCTAATATAAGTTCTTCTTCACTTATCTTTGTAAATTTAAAAATTATATCTTCTAAAGCTAGATTTATTATATTTGTATTTTCATCACCTTTTTCTAAAGCTAATTTTTGATTTAAAAGATCTAGATGATTTGAAGCTTCTCTATAAAGTAGATTTAATTTTCTAAAATCTATTTTTTCGAGTAATTCTGAATGCCCAAAAAGTCTTATAAGATTATATAGACTTTTTGCATTTTCAAGTACTTTTTTTATCTCTTGCATCTTTTTAATATCTTGGATTTTAGATATTTGCTGTGAAAATATTTCTGCATCTAAAGTATCATATTCAAACAATATATCTTTTATATTTTCTATCTCTTCTTCTATTTCTTCTTTTGATTTAAAAAGAGAAGAGTAAGATTCTATCTCATTGCCAAGTTCATTTTGTAACTCTTCAAAATAAGCTTTATTGGTTGCATCAAACTCCTTGCTAATATCTGCAAAATCTACTACAAAACCATATTTGAACTTTTTGTATGTACGATTTACCCTTGTAAGAGCTTGTAATAAGCCATGTTTTCTTATGATTCTACCCAGATATAGTTTTTTAAGTCTTGGAGCATCAAATCCTGTGAGAAGCATTCTGTCAACAAATAAAATATCTATCTTACCATCTTTAAACTCTTCTACCCAATCTTTTCTTTCTTGTATAGTTCCAGTATCGTGTAGAATAATTTTACCTGTTAAGTCTCCTCTTTTTACTCCAGTATCATTTATTCCATAAGTAGTTTGAGGTTCAGAGACAAGTTTTTCTAACAAGTTTTCATTATTTATTGCTTCTAATTTTGCATATTTTAACTGAAATATCTCATACATTTTTTTAGCTTGTGCTGAACTATCACAAATAACCATTGCACCTATAGAATCATCATCAAATCTTACTTTACTATTTTTAAAATCATTTACAATATAAGCTAACATTGGTTCTACAAACTTTTTGTGAGAATAAACCTCTTCTTTTTTTAAGTTACCTTGTAAGATTTCTATATCTTCAATAGCTTTTTGAAGTTGTAATTTATAAGTTGTCTCTATCTCTTCTCTTATAAGTCTCAATGTATAACCATCAGCAATAGAAGAGTTATAATAATACTTGTGAATATAATCACCAAACAATAATTTTGAGCTTGTATCTTCTCCTAAAAGAGGTGTTCCTGTTAGTCCTATTTTTATTGCATTTTTATCAGAGGTCTCTAAGTTAGCTAAAAAATTTCCTTTTGGGTTATAGCTTCTATGAACTTCATCTAAGAAATATACTCTTTGAATGTTAATATCATAATCTACAATAGAGATAACATTAGGGTCATCTTCAAATTTTTGAATATTTACTACTGTAATTTCATATTCACCTCTATCGTTGTGAATAGCAGTAGTTTTTTTAATATCTTTTGCAAAATCTTCACGGCTTGCTATAGTATGAACTTTTAAACCTCTTGCTGTAAACTCTTTTTTTGCTTGGGTTAATAAATCTAATCTATCAACAATAAAATAAAACTTTGGAATGATTTTTTTAGTTTGAAAATAGCTTGTTAAATATCTGACATTATAAAAAGCAAGTGCTGTTTTACCACTACCTTGTGTATGCCAAATAATACCTTTTTTTATACCTTCATCAAGTTTACTTTCAATCGCTCTTGTTGCAAATATTTGAGGGTATCGCATGATATGTTTTTGTAGACCATCTTTTGATTTTACATAAGCAATTCCAAACTCTAACAAAAACTTTAATCTGTCTTTTGAAAACAACGAAGTACTCAATCTGTTTGTTGGAGTGTTAGGTGATTTATTTGTAATAAACTCTGCATTGTTTTTTATTACTTCAAGATTATTGTCTTTTAATATCTCATTTTCTGTATTATTATCCAAATCATTTAAAAGTTGTGCTAAATTTAATTTTTCTTCTTCTCTAAAATAGTTAAATATAGGATTTTTTGATGGTGTAGCATAAAATGCACCCTCTATTGGTTCAATAGAATTATCATCATATTCCATATTGTTTGAAAATACCATAATTTGTGTTATATTGATAAATTTTCTAAATCTATCATTTGAAAACCTAACATTTATTCTCTCTCTTTCTGCTAATACACCATCTTTATTATTTGGTTTTTTAACCTCTATAAAAACCAATGGCATACCATTAATTAAAAGTGTAATATCAGGTCTAAACTCTTCATCACCATTTTTACATGGAAGTTCTGTAACTATGTGAAAAGAGTTGTTTTCAAAGTTTTCAAAATCTATAAGTTTTATGCCAGACTTTTCAATAATTCTTAGATAAAAAGCTTGACCGAAATCTTCATAATCAAGTAATAAAAAAACCTCTTCGTAAACTTTATTTAAATCTAAATCATTTATTGTTTTATTAATTCTTTCAATACTAGATTTAAAGATATCTGTAAAAATATTTGTATTTATATCCCATTCGGAATTTTTCAAAGATAAATACTTATATCCTAATCGTGTAAGATGCAATATAGATGGTATTTTTACTCTTGTATCTTCATTGTATTTCATTTATTTTCCAAGGTATCATAAATTTAAGAATATTATTTTACTAAAACATAGTAGTGATACGGCTAAAATATAAAATAGTTTTTATAAATCAAAAAATGAAATGTCCTAATCCCTTATATTCAACATCTGCAATCGTTAAATTGTTGATTTTGATTTGCGTAATCCTCAAATAACTGTGTTTGAATGTAAAGAGATATGCTGGGAGCATATCTTAATGAGTTTTATTTGAAAGCAAATCACAATTTCTTCTGTATTTTTTCATCACTCTATTTTCTTTTGATTCTCTAAGATATTTTTCGCATTTTTACTTGTGACAACTTTTTTACCTGTTTTTGATTCAAGTGCTTCTCTTGCTACTTTGGCTACATTACCACCTTGTGAAGCTACTATTTTACTTTCTTCTAAATCTTTTGGATTGGTTACTTGTGATATATCTTTGGTAGAAGCTTCTGCCAACATATTTAAAATAAGCTCCGTATTTGTCATATTGTCTCTTAAATTCTCTTTTTTAAGCCCTTTGAGTATTTTGTACTCTTTGGTGGTTTTTTCTGACCAAGTTTTTGTGATGATGTCCGTCAAGGTAGCAAATTCAAATCCCTCTTTTAAGCCTATACTTTTCCACTCATCGGTAAGCTCTTTTCGTATTTCGATACTTTTTAGTCTTTGATTTATCCAATTCTCACTATAACCTAATTCTAAATATTGTTTCAAAGCTCTATCGATACTAAGTTCAGGATCACTCATCTCATCAAGTCGCTCTTGTCCTAACTTTGCCAACCAAAGTTTAAATGGCTCAGCTTTTGGTGAGGGGATTGATTGAATGAGTCTAAAAAGTTGCTCAGTTGTGGCTACATCTGTTTTGTAAAATTTTCCATCAGAAGATTTCATTTTCAGTTGTCCGATTTTTTCGGACAACTCACTTCCCTCTTTTTTTAACTTAGCTTTTAAGTCACTCCAATACTTTCTGGGTCTATCACTTTGGGTTAGTACTTCAATCACATCAATAATTGAAATAAACCACTGCTCTTTTTCTTCATCCCAAAGAGTTCTTACTTTTTTATCTTCAAATATTTTTATACTATTTTTATCATCCATATTGTACCTCCACAATTTTTTAATTTGTATCTCGTACTTTTTATTAAAGTACCTATTTTACAACAATTATCTAAGAATTTTATTTAATACAATTCTATCACAACACGCCCTCTTCATTCAAACTGACAAACCCCTCATTTGTAAATATTACATGATCTAAAAGTTCTATACCTAAAATCTTTCCTGATTCTTTTAATCTTTGTGTTACATTGATATCTTCACTGCTTGGTTTTAGTATGCCACTTGGGTGATTGTGGGCTACAATTATGCTGGCGCATCTTTTTTCTATGGCGTGGGAAAATACTTCTCTTGGGTGCACTAGGCTTTGGTTTAGTGTTCCTATTGTGATGATTTTGGTTTCGATTAGATTGTTTGCTCCATCTAAATATAGAGTTAGGAAGTATTCTTGGCGTTTGTTTTTGTAGGGTTTTAGTTCTTCGTATACATCACTAGCAGAGTTTATTTTATAATTTTGAGTATCTATTAGGTATCTTTTTGACAGTTCTATTGCAGATATTATTTGACTAGCTTTTGCAGTTCCTAGTCCGTGTATTTTAAGTAGGGTTTTTAAATCTATATTTTCAAAATTTGAATCAAAGAACTTTTCTATTTCATGTGAAAGTTTTATGATATCTTTGCCTTTTACTCCACTTCCTAGTAGTACAGCTATTAGTTCGTAGTTTTTTAAAGCACTAGTACCATACTTTAAAAGTCTTTCCCTTGGTTTATCTAATGATTGTAGTTGTGATATGGTTTTCATAAACTTCTCCTAAATAGTAAGAAAAGTTTATCAAATATTTTTTATAGTTACAAAAAATATATCAAATTGTTATATTTTTATTTTTCAGATAGTTCTTTGAATTGAAGTTTTGAAGTTTCTAAAAGTTTTTGGGCATCATCAAGTTCTTTCATACCATTTTTATATATCTCTACAGATGAACTCAATGTTATATCTGGATTTGCTAACTTTTCTAATAATTCTTTTGCATTTTCAACTTTTTCTTCGAAACTTAATTCTTCTTTTATTTCTTCACTCATATTTTTTTCTCCAATATATCGACTACATAATCTTTGAACTTATCAAGTTCCACCAAAAATGAATCATGTCCATGTGTAGATTCTATCATTTTATACTTTACATTTTCCATATTCATATCTCTCATTATATTATAAATCTCTTCCATCTCTTGTGGGAAAAATAAAACATCATCAGAAAAAGAGATAAGATGAAGGTCACATTTTATCTTTGATAAGGCATCTGGCAACTTATCTGTTCCCCTTGCTGCATCGAAAATATTCATAGTCTTACAAACATACAAATATGATAAGGGGTCAAATATCTTTGGAAAATTGTAAGCATTGTATTCTAAATATCTCTCAACTTCAAATCTACCAAAAAGTTCATAAAGACCATCTGTTTCTACATAATTTCTACCAAATTTATTATTCATAGAGTTTGGTCCCACATAGGCAATCAGTCCTGCCATCCTACCAATTGCAAGTCCTGGTAAACCATTTGCTATAAGGTCACCTTTTGTGTAGTTTCCATTTTTAAAAGCTGGATCATTTCTTATGGATTCCATTGCTATTTTATTTACTGCTATTGCCCAAGGTCTTGTGTATGCTGTTGTTGCCATAGCTATAATTGTATCTGCAAAATCTGGATACTCAATAGAATAACAAAGTGCTTGCATACCACCCATACTTCCACCAATAACTGCTTTTACATGTTCTATACCAAGGGAAGTAAAAAGTCTTTTTTGAGCTTTTACGATATCTGTTATGGCCAAAACTGGGAATTTAAGTCTGTATGCTTCTCCTGCTTTATTCATAGGACTCATTGGCGAAGTTGAACCAAAACAAGAGCCAAGATTATTTGTACAGATTACAAAGTATTTTGTAGTATCAATAGTTTTGCCATCACCTATAAAATTATCCCACCAACCCGGTTTCGCTTCATTTTCATATCTTCCAGCTGCATGATGAGAGCCACTTAAAGCATGACAGATAACGATTACATTTGATTTATCTTGGTTTAATTCTCCGTAGGTTTCGTATTTTATTTCATAAGGTTCTAAAATTCGTCCACTTTCTAGGTGTAAAGGAGTCGTAAATTTAGCTATTTTAGTCTCTATTTTCAAAAAAAGTCCATTTTATTTAGTTAGTGTGTATTCTAACTAAAGAATTCTAAAATAATTATTTCTATTAAAATAAAGAAATTATTAATATAAATATTTAAGTTTACTATGTATAAGATTTAGTAAGATTTTTTATCACAACAAAGGAATTACAATGAAAAAGATAATTATGTTGATATTTGTTTTAAGTGGTTTTGCTTTTGCAAATAGTGGCTTTGTTACATATAATATCGATGGAAAAGAGTATGAAGGGTATTATAGTTCTCCTTCAAAAGATGCACCACTTATCTATATGGTTCATGATTGGGATGGAGTTACTGATTATGAAGTAAAAAGAGCAAAGATGCTTTATGATTTGGGTTATGCAACATTTGCAGTTGATTTATATGGAAAAGGTATAAGACCAACCCAAACAGAAGACAAGAAAAAACTAACAAATGAACTTTATCAAAATAGAGCAAAAATGAAAAGACTTCTTTATGCAGGATATAATGAAGCTAAAAAATTAGGAGCAAATGTATCAAATGCCGTTGGAGTAGGATATTGTTTTGGGGGAGCTGCTATTTTGGAATTTGCTAGAAATGGTGGAGATTTAAAATCATTTATCACTTTTCATGGAGGATTACAAACTCCTATTGGTGAAAATTATTCCAATACAAAAGGTTCTATTGTAGTATTTCATGGAAGTGCTGACAAAGCTGTTAGTTTACAGGAGTTCGCTAATTTGGCTATGGAGTTAGAAGAGAATGGAATAACTCACGAAATGACAACATATAGTGGTGCACCACATGCCTTTTCTGTCATTGGTTCAAGTAGATATCACAAAGTTGCAGATGAAAAATCATGGAGAAGATTTACAGAGATCTTAGAATCTACTTTAAAATAAGCTAGGAAATTTTTCTTAGCTTAGCTCTTCAAACTCTATTTTTAAAATATCTTGCCAGATAGGAGAAGGTTTCCATTCTTCGAGAAGAGATAAATCTATCTCATCAAAAGGAGTTTTTAAAAAGTATTTATGATAAACATACATAAAAGCACTTACTCTATAATTTAAAGCACAATGTACAAACACTTTTTTGCCCTCAAGGGAAGATAAAAGAGTTAAAAAAAGTTTTAAATCATCTTTTGTAGGATATTCAAAATCCACAGGAAGATGAATATAAGTCATACCTAGCGTTGAAACTATTTTATCTTCATTTTCTAAGGCATTTGTTGCACTTGATAAAGCAAGATTTATCACTACTTCAAAACCATCATTTGCTAATATTTCTAGTTCAGCCTCTTTGGGCTGACCAGCTGTTGAGATATTGTCATTGATTTTTATGTAGTTTAAAATAGCTTCAGTTTTCATTTTTACATCAACTCTTCTAATTTAATTTGATATTCATCATTAATAGTATCAAGTTTTGTTTGAGAGATTTCTAAAGATTCAAATTTAGTTTCAGCTTCTTTTTCTAGTATTGCTATCTCTTTTGATAGTTCCATTACTTTGCTATTGTCACCTTTATTTGTAACATCTACTAATTCATCTTTTTTCTTTTCTATTGTCGTTTCTATTTCTATAATCTTTTTTTCTAAAGAATCAATCTCTTTTTTGATAGGACTTACTATCTTACTTTTTTCTTGTACTAGTAAAGCTCTTAATCTTTTGCTCTCTTTTTTATTTACTTTTGGTTTTGATTTCTTCTTCGGAGCATCATCTTCATCTTCCCAACCAATTTTTTCTAAGAACTCATCATATTTTCCATCAAAATAATCAGCGCTTCCATTTGAGAAAATAATCAATCTATCACAAACAGCTCGAAGTAATTCTTCACTATGCGTTACGATGATACAAGAACCTTCAAAGTTTTTAATAGCAACGGTAAGTGCTTCTATTGAACTCATATCAAGGTGGTTTGTAGGCTCATCTAGGAAGAGAAGGTTTACTTCTTTTGCTAAAATCTTACCTAGCATTACCCTACTTTTTTCACCACCTGAAAGTAAAGTTACTTTTTTCTTAGCATCATCACCTGAAAACATCATACCCCCACAAATACTTCTCACAGTTCCTTCACCCAATTTATTGTTTGATAAATAGATTTCATCCATGATTGTATTATCTGGATTTAGATGTGAAATATTTGTTTGTCCAAAGTGTCCAAAGGTTGTACTTGTATGTAGTTCTGTAACTCCATGTAAAGCTTTTAATTCACCTGCAATAGTATTTAGAAGTGTTGATTTACCTTTACCATTTTTTCCTATGATTCCAAGTGTTTCACCCTTTTGTAGAGTAAATGAAATATCTTTGAAAAGTATGTTATCTTTTGTATATCCAAATGATAAATCTTTTACATCAAGTAAAACTTTTGCTGGTGTATCTTTATAGTTAAAATCAAATTTCAGTGTTGAATCAAAATTTAAATCTTCTAAGATATCCATCTTTTCAAGTTGTTTAACCTTTGATTGGGCTAAGTTAGCGGTTGATGCTCTTGCTTTATTTTTAGCAATAAACTCTTCTAATTGTTTTACTTTTTTATCTTGAGAAGCTTTTTGTTTCTCGTGATGTTCATCTTCTTCTTTTAGTTTTTCATAAAACTTGTGAGTATCACCTTTTACTACTTTTAGATTTTTTCGTACTAATCCCATAGTGTGAGTTGTAACTGCATCCATAAAATCTCTATCATGGGTGATGATAATTACTTCACCATCAAAGTTTTTCAAAAATACTTTTAGCCATCTTAATGAAACAATATCAAGGTAGTTTGTAGGCTCATCTAAAAGTAACAGATTTGGTTCTGTCAAAAGTAGTTTTGCTAGATTTATTCTGATTTGATATCCACCTGAAAAAGATAAGGGATCTTTTAATAAATCTTCTTGTGAAAACCCTAGACCAAAAAGTATTTTCTCAACTTTATAAATATCGTATTTGTGTTCTTCACTAAGTGCAAGTGCTGCTTCATCTGTTATAGTTTTTTCTGTAAATACCAAATGTTGTTTCAAAGCACCAATTTTATAATTTTTAGGTTGTAATATTTCACCAGCATCTGGATGTTCTTCATCTAAAATCAATTTAAATAGCGTAGATTTACCACTACCATTTCTTCCTACTAATCCAATCTTATCCCCAGAATTTAATCTAAAGGTTACTTCATTGAATAGTGTTTGTTTACCAAAGCTCTTTGAGACATTTGAAAGTTCTATCATATATTCTTCTTTCTTACTTAATTAAAAAAGGATTATACGCAAGGGGAGTTTATAAGCTTATTAGAAGAGAAGTTTTGTGTATAATATGCGACGAATTTTACTATAAAAAAGGAAAAGAATGAGAAATTTGAAGAATATTGTAATATTTTTACTTGCATTATTATTATCAACACAACTTTTTGCCAATGAAAAAGTATATAAACTTAAAATGGCAACTACTTGGGGACCAACTCTATCTCCACTAATTGATACATCAAAAAATATGGCAAAAATTGCAGAAGAGATGTCAAATGGAAGATTAAAAATCAGAGTTGATGCAGCAAATAAGCACAAAGCACCTTTTGGGGTTTTTGACATGGTAAAAGCTGGTCAATATGATATAGGACATAGTGCTTCATATTATTGGAAAGGTAAAGATATTAATCTTTTACCATTTACTTCTATGCCTTTTGGTCTTACAGCTCCGGAACAATACGCTTGGTTTTATTATGGTGGAGGATTAGAATTGATGCAAAAAGCTTATTCTAAATATGGTATGTACTCATTCCCAGGTGGAAATACTGGTGTTCAAATGGGTGGTTGGTTTAAAAAAGAAATCAAATCTGTTGCTGATTTAAAAGGTCTTAAAATGAGAATTCCAGGTTTTGCAGGTGAAATAATGGCAAAAGTGGGAGTTGAAGTTACAAATATAGCACCTGCTGAACTTTTTATGGCACTAGAGAGAAACTCAATTGATGCACTTGAATGGGTTGGACCATCTATGGATATAAAAATGGGATTTCATAAAGTTGCACCATTTTATTACACAGGATGGCATGAACCAGCAAGTGAAATGCAATTTATGGTAAATAAAGATTCTTTTAATAAATTACCAAAAGATTTACAAAAAATATTAGTAGTTGCTATGAGAGTTGCAGCATATGATATGTATATTCAAGACTATGATTTAAATGCCACAGCTTGGCAAGAGATGAAAAAAGAGTATCCAAATATAAAAGTTAAAACTCTTCCAAAAGATGTTATGGTTGCATTAAAAAAAGCAAATAAAGAATTAAGAGTTGATTTAAGTGCTAAAAATCCACTATTAAAAGAGATTTTAGATTCTCAAGATGCTTATATGAAAAAAGTAAGAGAGTGGAGTAAGATGTCTGATTATTTATATTTAAAAGATAATTTATAAAAGGATAATAAATGGCAATATTTGGGAAATTGGACTGTATTAAAAATCAAATAAAAAAGGATAATTTCCAATTGGCATTTAATTATTTAGAAAATATATCTAATGATATTTTTGAAATAAAAAATGGTGAATGTGTAAAAGAGCTTATCAATGAAAATATGTTTGTTTTAAAACAAACATATTTTTCAAAGCCTAGAAGTGAGTGTTTTTTTGAATCACATAAAAAATATATTGATATTCAATATATAGTAAAAGGCTCTGAAATTATGGATGTATCACATATAGATGATCTTCAAATCATTGAAGCTTACAATGAAGAAAAAGATTTTACAAAATACAACACAAAAAATGCATTTTCATCTTTACACATAAAAGAAAAAGAGTTAGCTATTTTTTATCCAAGTGATGGACATCAGCCTTGTATAAAAGTTGATAAGACAGAACAAATTTATAAAGTAGTAATAAAAATATCTACAAATAATTAATATATAAAAGGTTAAAAAATGGATTATATAAAAGATTTAGAAAATTTACTAAAAACTGATGTATTAGTAGAAGTAACTGAAAATATAAAAGAACTTGAAACAAATTTAGAGAAAAAGAAAAACTCTAAAGAGTTGAAAGATGAATTAAAATACATGAAAGAAGTAAAAAAATACTTTGACGATGTTTTACTTGATATAGAAAATAAAACTATCACACAAGATCAAGCTAGTGATATTCTTGAGGGATTAGAAGATATGAAAACTGATAATCAAGAGATTTAAATTTAAAAAATTCCCGTATATATTTATCTAATTATTCTGCCTAACTTATTTTATAGTTTATATTTAATATAATCGCCCTTTATTAGAAAGATAAACTATAATTATAAGTTAGGGGAACAATGTTCGATTTAGAAATATATGAAATAATAAATATCTTAGGTCTTGGTCTTGGAATGCTATTTGGAATGATAGCTCAAAAAAATCAATTCTGCTTTAGTGGCTCAATCAAAGATTATATCTTATTAAAATCTACAAGAAGAGGTGCTTCTGTTGTATTTGCAATGATTGTTGCCATAATCTCTACTAAAATCGTAGGCTCTTATTTTGACTTAGATTTTACAAAAACAGTTTATTACAAACAAGATGTTAACTACTTTATTATTATATTTGGTGGTTTATTATTTGGTACAGGAATGATGATAGCTGATGGTTGTAGTAATAGACACCTAATCAAGTTTGGACAAGGTGATTCAAAATCACTTATTACTTTAATATTTATAGGAATCTTTGGATTTGCAACTGCAAAAGGTCTTATTCAAGGTTTTTTAACTCCATTTACACAGAATAAAACCCTTTTAGAACTCTCTTCAATGATAGAAAATAGTACTATGAATATATATGTTGTAGTAGGAATTTTATTTGTAATTTTATTATTCTTAGCAAAAAAAGTAAAAAGAATATTTACTTTAATAGACGGTTTTTTAATTGGATTAATTATAGCTGCTGCCTGGACAATAACAGGAGTAATGGGACAAGATAGTATGGAAAGACTTATTGATCTTTCTGGTATTAGTTTTGTTTATCCTACTTCTAAGAGTTTAGAGTTATTTATGTTTTATCAAGTAAATTATTTCACTTTCCCTATTGCCTTATTATGTGGGGTAATATTAGGTTCTTTTTCTATGTCATTTTTCAATAAAAAATATAGCTTTGGATGTACTGCAACACAAAAAGTTAATAGAGTTACTTATAATATGATTGGTGGTGCATTGATGGGTGTTGGAGGTATTTTGTCTATTGGTTGTACCATTGGACAAGGACTAACAGGAATGTCAACATTAGCTTTTGCATCATTTTTAGCCATTGCTTCAATATTTATCTCAGGTGTAATAACTGCTAAGATACTAAACAAATCTGGAAAACTTCCTATGTGTTTTATCTTTGAGTGGAATGATACTCCACCTGATTATAATATTTAAAAAATTTCTAATCACAAAAGTTTACTTTTTATTTAAGTAAACTTTTGTAACCTACTCTTATGAACTGGCTTGCACATATATTTTTATCAGAACACAATATAGATTTTCAAATTGGCAATTATTTAGCTGACCCTTTAAAAGCAAAAGCATGGGAAGGTGCAAATGAAGATATAAAAAAAGCAATGGAAATACATAAACTAATAGACTCATATACAGATAGTCACCCTACTTTCAAACAAAGTAAAAATAGACTTGGGAATAGTGGTTTACTAAAGGCTGTTGTTATTGACTTGACATACGATTATTTACTCACAAAAAACTGGCACAGATACTCAAATATAACTCTTGATAAGTTTTTAGATGACTTTTACATAAAAGCAAATGCAAATATGCATACTTTGCCAGATGAAGCAAAACAAAAGCTAAAAAGCCTAATAGAATTTGACTTATTAAATAAATACCAAACCTTAGAGCACTTAAACCAATCATTTAACAGAGTCGATAGAAGAATCTCTATGAGAGTTTTAAAAAGGGATAATGTAAGTAGATACTTTGAAATAGTTTCTGAAAATATAGATGAAATAGAAGAAGATTTTTTACTGTTTTTTCCACAACTTTGCAATAAAGTCAAAGAAAATGTAAATAATAGTAAATTAAAGCATTGGAAGATTTAATATCTTTATGTTTTATTTTGTATACTTCGATAATTAAATAAAAGGACTGTTCGAAAATGGATATGACAAAAGTAGCAAATGTAATTTTATATATGTTACACAAACAAGTAAAACTGTTAAATGATAAAAAGTTATCAATTCTTCTTTTTTTGATGGATTATAACCATCTTAAATATTGTGGTAAAAAAATATTTGGTGATGAGTATATAAAAGGTTCTAGAAGTCCTGAACCAAAGATACTATCAGAACTTTTTGAAATAATAGCAACAGAAGAAGTATTAGAAGATGAAGATGATAGAGTTTTCTTTATTCAAGAGTTACTTGATAATATGGACATTGATATTATCGAGCGAGAAAATTTTACAGAACTTCACTTTGTAGAAATTGGTATAGATTATGATGAAGATTTATTCGATGATGATGAGTTAAAAACTATCAATAAATTAGTAAATCAATACAAAGAAGCCACTCCAAGAGTTATTGCAAATGATACCTTTAAAATAGATGAATATAGAGCAAAAGAAAAAGGTGAAGTTATTATCTAAAGTATAGAATTTAGGTTCTATACTTTATTTTTTGTTTTTCTTCTTAGAAGCTTTTGCCATCTTTGCTTTTTTCTTCGCTTTTTCTTTTGCTAAAGCCAAAGTTGCAGCTTTTCTAGCATTTACAACTTGTTCATTTTCGTATCTATCTTGTGAGAATCCAACTTTTACTGGATTTTTATTTTGATTTGCTGTTGCTGCTATTTTTTCTGATTTTACACTTTTTACACTATTTGTATTTAAACTTTTTGACATTGTTTAACCTATTTTGAGATTTTGTATTATATAAAAAAATTAGTAAGAGAGGGGTTAGAAAAAAGCTAAACTTTAGCTTCTAACCCAAGAAGAGATTTGTTTTATATCATCAGGTGTTGTTTGACAACATCCACCTATAACACTTGCTCCCTTTTCATACCACATATGTGACATCTTCCCATAATCTTTTGTATTAGCTTGTGTACTCCAAGTTTTAGTTGCTCCATCATAAGCAGCTCCTCCGTTTGGATATACAATAATTGGTTTTGTTGAGACTTCTTTAATCTCTGAGATTAAAGATTCAACATATTGTGGTGCTGTGCAATTTATACCAATAGCTACAATTTGTTCTTTATCATCTAAAAACTTTGCACACTCTTTTATGCTTTCACCACTATTTATATGTTTTCCATCTTTTGCACTAAAAGTTATCCAAGCTTGGGTTGAAGGAAACTCTTCTAAAAGTTTTACATATGCTTTTGCTTCTATTAGACAAGGAACTGTTTCACAAGCCAATAAATCAGGTTTTGCTTCAATCAAAGCTTGCATTCTTTTTCTATGAAAGTTTACAAGTTCTTCTTGGCTTAGTCCATAATTACCTCTAAACTCTGAACCATCTGCTAAATATGCCCCATAAGGACCAACAGAAGCTGCTACAAGAGGTTTAATTCTCTTATTTGATTCATTGCTTGCCCAAAACTCATCCCTTACTTCTATGGCTAGTTTAATAGAAGATTGCAAAAGCTCTTTTGCTTGGACTTCATTTAGCCCTCGCTCTTTAAAGCCTTCAAATGTAGCTTGATAACTTAAAGTTGTAATACAATCACTTCCAGCTTCTAAATAGTCTTTATGAACTTCAGAAATTGCTTTTGGATTTTCCATCAAAAATTTAGCTGACCAAAGTGAATCATTGATGTCATAACCTTTTCTCTCCAGCTCTGTTCCTGTTGCCCCATCTATTATTACTATTTTTTGATTTTTTAATATCTCTTTGATTTTATTCATAATTTGTCCTATTTATTTTCTACAAAATTATCAAGTTTTGTTAGGTATTCATTTTTTAGTTCATCTGTTATAAAAGAAGAGTTAAAAGAGTTTCTAACAAGTTTTATAATATCTTCTTTTGTCAAATCAATATTTTCATATAAATTTATAAAGTTATCATTTAAATAACCTCTAAAATATGCTGGATCATCAGAGTTTATTGTGACATTTAAGCCATAATCTAAAAGTTGCTTTACATTGTGTTGTTTGTAGTTTTCAAAAACTTTTAACTCAATATTTGAGTTTGGACACACTGTTAAAGGTATTTGCTCTTTTTTTAATCTTTCCATTAGTTCATTTGAATGAACTGCTTGTACTCCATGGTCGATTCTTTGAATATCCAATAAATCCAAAGCTTCATAAATATAAGAATAATCAGCCTCTTCTCCTGCGTGAGCCACAAGTTTAAATCCTGCTTCTTTTGCTTTTTTAAACACTTCTTTAAATTTAGAAGGAGGATGACCAAGTTCTGAAGAATCAAGTCCAATCCCTATTATCTTATCTTTAAAAGGTAAAGACTCTTCAAAAGTTTTTAAAGCTTCTTCTTGACTTAAATGTCTTAAAAAACACATAATAATATTTGAGCTAATTCCAAACTTCTCTTTAGCATCTTCTAAAGCTTCACTTATTCCTAAAATAATCGTATCAAAAGATACACCTCTTAAAGTGTGTGTTTGTGGGTCAAAAAATATTTCTGTATGGATTATATTGTTTTGTACACACTTTAAAACATAAGCCCAAGTCAAATCATAAAAATCTTTTTTATGAATAAGTACATTAGCTCCTGTATAATAAATATCCAAAAAAGATTGTAAGTTTGTGAAATCGTATGCTGCCTTTATTTCTTCAATTGAATCGTAAGGTATCTTTATATTATTTCTTTTTGCAAGCTCAAACATAAGTTCAGGCTCCAGTGAGCCTTCAATATGTAAATGTAATTCTGCTTTTGGTATCTTTTTTATTAGTTCTATCATTCTTTTTCCAAATTTTATTTACCACTTTTGTTTTGGTGGTATGTACTCTTTTATAGCTTTTAATAGCTCTTCTTGATTGTCTGTTTTAATAAGCATATCTGAGTACTCTTTTTTTAAAAATTCTGCTTCACACATATTATCTATCATCTCAAATAATTTATTATAAAATCCATCTATATTAAAAAAAGCACAAGGTTTATTATGAAAACCAAGTAAAGCCCAAGTCCAAACCTCAAAAGTCTCTTCCAATGTTCCAGCACCTCCTGGAAGTACTACAAAAGCATCAGCCATCTCTGCCATTGCAGCTTTTCTTTCATGCATATTTGAAACAACTTTTAAGTCAGTTATTCCTGTATGAGCTAACTCTTTTTCTTTTAGTTTTTCAGGAATTACTCCATAAACTTTTCCACCATTTTCCATAACTGAATCTGCAATTGCACCCATAAGTCCAACATTTCCACCACCATAAACTACATCTATATTATTTTGGGCAAAATATTTACCTAATCGTTTTGTAGCATTTATGTATTCTATATTATTACCAGCACTTGATCCACAAAAAACTGCAATTCTCATTATCTGATTCCTTATTTTTATATATTTAAATAGTAGATATTATATCTAAAGTCAATTGTTTGTTTTATTTAATATGAGAATTTTTATTTAATATAAAAAGAACTACTTTTCTAAATGATTTTATAAATGGATATAAAAATGCAGAAAAAAACTTTGTATTCAATACTTTTACTTCTTTAGTAGATAGTTGGTTTAATTGCTTTATAGCATCTGAACCTTGAAATATCTTTTCATCAACTTCAATAATAATTCCATTATTAATATCAAAGCCCTTTTCTCTTAAAAGTTTTATTTTTTGAGGATATTCCCTTGCATTATAAAGGTTAAGATTATGATTAGTTTTTACTAAATTATAATTTGCATAATAATTACAAAATGGGCACTCTTTATCAAAATATAGATTTACGCTCTTTTTCATGAATTTGGGAGTATCTTTCCAGTTCTAAGAGTATAAGCCCAATCTTCTCTTCCATTAGATTCAGCCTTTAAAGCTGCTTGTTCATAATCATAAACAACTTTTACCAACTCTATATTATATTCACTTGAATTTACATCAAGTATTATATATGTGGCATCGCAATAAGCATTTTCTATGATATGTTCATTTGGTTGATTTTCTTTATAAGCTTGTAAGCCCACTGAACCAGGATTTATCACCACTTGTCCTGTACTTAAATTTACACATCTTGGAGTATGGGAATGTCCACAAACTACAAATCTAGATTCTACATCATCAAGAAGTTCAATTATCTTATTTTCATCTCTTAAAACTGGTTTCCCAGTACTTAGATCTTCAAGTAAATAAACACTATCATCATGTTGTGTGCCGTGAGTTACATACAAATCTTTTCCTAAAAATTTTTCAAAGGGCAAATCTTGTATCCAATATAAAACCTCTTCACCTAGTTGCTCGTAGGCATATTTTAAAGTAGGATTATTTTCTAATTGTTCTAAAGAAGCTTCTAATATTTCTCTATCTTGATTTCCACAGATATTTACAAAGTTGTTCTCTCTTAATAATTCATATGTAGCTCTTGGTTCTATTGGACCATAAAAAGAGTCACCTGCATTTATCATCAAATCTACACTTTTGCTCTTTGCATCATTTATAACTGCTTGCAAAGCGTAAATATTTGAGTGTATATCTGACAAAATCGCTATTTTCATTTTTTATTTCCTGATAAATTTATATTTTTTGAATTATATCTAAAAAAAAATTATTAAATATATAATTTGTATATTTCTTAAAAAAATATTAATTAGTAATAAAATTAAATAAATATATAAATTTTGTGTATATAATACCCATAAATATCAAAATTTAAATAATTTTTAAGCCAAAAGGAAAAAATCTTTTTATACAATACAAAATAAATTAGCATAGTAAATAAAGAGGAAAAAATATGGAAAAAATAGTAATTATCGGTGGTGGATATGCTGGTATATACGCCTTACGAGAACTAGTTAAAAGTAAAAATATCAAAATCACACTAATAGATACTAATACCTTTCATAATTTACAGCCAGAGATTTATGACTTAATCGCAAATAAGTCTAATATTGCTGATGTAACTATTGATCTGACTACTTTATGTGTAGGGTTAAGACATAGTTATTTAGAATATAAAAATTTAAAAGTAACCCAAATAGACTCTCAAAAGAAAAAAATATATACAGAAGAAAAAGAGATTGTTGAGTTTGATTATCTTATTATGGCAGCAGGGACAAGAACATATTTTCCTCCTAGTATTCCAGGATTGAATAATGCACATGACATCAAAAAATTAAAATGGGCAGTATATTTCAAGCAAAGTTTTGAAAATCAACTTTTCAAAAAAATTGAAGATGAAGCAAAAAAGAGTGAAAATACTCATATTTTAGTTGTAGGTGCTGGATTATCAGGAGTTGAAATAGCTGCCGAGATGGCTTATAACTCAAAAATGTTCTTCAAAAGAGGAAACTTTACTTGTGATAACTTAAAAATCTCTTTAGTAAGTAGTGCAGATACTATATTACCAGGGCTAGATTCTAAACTAATTGCCTTTTCACAAGAGAGACTTAAATCATTGGGTATTAATGTCATTACAAATACAAAATTAGAAAAGTGTGAAGGTAACCTAGCATACTTTTCAAATGGAACTAAACTAGATCATTCTTTTTTAATTTTTACAGGTGGAGTTGAAGCATCTAAAATAACTACAGCTCTTGATGTTGAAAAAAATCAAAAAGGACAAATCATAGTAAATGAATACATGCAAACTAATAAATATGAAAATATCTTTGCTATTGGAGATGTTGCTGTAATCAAAAATAAAAAAGATGAAATAATGCCCCCTAATGTTACTATTGCAAAAATCAGTGGTATAAATGCAGGTAAAAACATATTAAACCTAATAAATAAAAAGAAACTTCAAAGTGCTAGTCCAAAACTTGAAGGAATTTTAATAGCTCTTGGTGGTAAATATGCTGCGGGAAGTATTTATGGATTATTTCATGTGAAAGGGAGAATTGCATATGAAATCAAAAGATTTGTATTTGATTCTTATAGAAAACCACTTTTAAAACTTATTACAGATGGTTATAAAAAGCTAAAAAAAATATAATAAAATCCCTAATTTTAAGCAGATTAGGGATTTTTAAGAGTTTCTAAATAATTTATAATCTCACTTGCAGAGCCTTTAAATAATATCTTGTCTTTGTTTTTATCAAGTTGATATTTATACATAGGATCATAATACTCTTTTAAAAGATATGCTATCCAGTATTTGTATTCTTCTAAACTTTCAGTTTCTTCTTGTACTTTAATAGCATCAGAAAACAACTCTTTTAAAACTTTGTGTCTCATACTTCCTAGTCTTTTTTCTATTCTTTCCATGGCATTTTTCATGTCATTAATCCAAAAAACAAAATAATCTTTTCCAAACTCTCTTTTGTAATTTATTTGAGCTTTTAAAATATATTCATCAAAAGTGATATTTATTCTTTCTTCAAAAGAAGTTTCAAGAACTATTATTGAAGCATTTGATAAATACTGCGCAAAATTCTTCGGAATATAAATACTTCCAATATATTTACCTTCATCTTCAAATAATAAATAGGAAAAACCTTTATTGACTTTTTCAATCAGTTTATATGCTAAAGAATTTTCAAAATCTATTTGTGCAGGTTGGGCACTTATTTGTTTGCCAAATGTTGAACCTCTGTGGTTTGCTAAACCTTCTAAGTCAATAGAGTTTTGGATTTTATTTAAAAGAATAGTTTTCCCACTACCAGTATGACCTCCTAAAATAAGAGGTTTGAAATATTTTGGTGAATTATCTATTTCATTCATCAAATAATTTCTAAAAGCTTTATATCCACCTTTTAATCTTTTAATTTCTGGGATATATTCACTTATCCACTCTTGGGCAATCTTTGAACGCTGCCCTCCTCTAAAACAATACAATATAGCACTTGGGTTATCTTTTTTAAAATCAAGCCAAGCATTAATTCTATTTTCTTTTATTTCACCAGAAACAAGTTTATGCCCAAGTGTAACAGCTTCTTTATTTCCATAATTTTTATATTTGATTCCAATTAAATGTCTCTCTTCATCTGTAATAAGAGGCAAATTTACAGCATGAGGGAAAGAGCCCTTTTTAAATTCAATTGGAGCTCTAACATCTATTAGAGGAGTCTTGGATAAAACAAGAGATTTAAAATCACTGGTTTGTGAAGAATTTGTCATATAAGAAGAAGCCTTATTAAATATTTCAAACAGTATACAGCATAAAGAGTGAAAAATATAACTAGAAGTAAAATTTGAATATAATGCAAAAAAATGAAGGAAAAAATATGGCTACAAAAAATAATGGATTTTTAAAAAGAGCAGATGAACATATATCTCTAGCAAATAAACAATTAGAACAAGAGATAACTCAAGGTGAAGTAAGTGCTTCATTTATGTATGGTGCTGCAAGATTTAATGCTTGGATAGCATCAACTTCATTTGCAAATGCCCAAGATATGGCAAATGAAAAAGATAAAATAATAGAGTATTTTGTAAATGAATATAAATTGGCGTTAGCAGAACATATAGATAATCATGTAAGTAATTATGATTTTTCACAAAATAATATCGAAGAAGAGTGAAAATAATTTATATTTCCACCTTCTTTTTTAGTACTGAAAATTTGATGCTAGTGCAAAAATAACTGTATAAATTTTATTATATTTTCTTCAATTTTTAATGACTTTTTAAAGTTAAAACTTTATTTAACAGTTTCTTTTACTTTGTCATATCCCTCTTCAACTTTTTCTTTAGCTTTATTAACTGCATCTTCTGTTTTGTCACTAGCAGCCTCTAATGCATCTTCTGTATTTTCTTTAGCATCTTCCAAAACTTCTTTTGTTTTATCAGTAGCATTTTCTAATGAATCTTCACTTTTATCCACTACATCTTCTGCTTTATCTGCAACATCCTCTGCTTTATCAGAAACATCTTCACTTGTATCTTGTACAGATTCTTTTACCGTGTTAACTTTGTCTTCTACCTTATCATCTGTACAACCTTGGAATACAAAAAACATGAAAGGTATTAATAGTAATATTTTTTTCATTTATTTTCCTTTTTATTAATTATTAAAGGTAAATTACCTCTTTATTGTTACAAAATAAGTTATTTTTTATATTAAAAAATAATTTAAATACCCTTTTGCGACAAATAAAGGTAACATATTAAACTTATTTTATTCTTAATAAAAGTTATTTTAGTACATTAAATATTATTAAATACTAACTCAATGAATGGATTTATCGTTCTTAGAGATAGACAGAATAATAATCATAATTCTTTTGATTGTAATTGTAATTTGTAACTAAAGAGTAAAAATAGGCACTATTTTTACTCTTAAAAGTGATTGAACTAATTTATTTTAGAACTTAGATATTGTAGATTTTATTTTTTCTTCAATAGATTTTACCGATTTTTCAAAACCGGTTTTTGTCTTTTCCCATGCATCATCCGTAGAATTCTTGATTTCTTCAAGTTTCTTCATTGTTGTTTCTTTTAAAGTATTTAATTCTTCTATTCTTTTTTCGTACTCAATTTTTGCACTAGCTTGAGTACCTTGTGCTTTAGCTTTTAATACTTTAATTTTCCCACTCAACTCATCAAGTTGCGCTTGTGCTTTTTCTACATATGCATTTTTTTTCATCTTATATCCTTTTGTTAAAAAGTTTATTATTTACTATCTTTTTCGTCACTCATTTTTTCTTCAACACTATCTTTAGCATTATCCATAGCATCTTCTACTTTATCACTTGCATCATTTAATGTATCTTCACTTTTTTCAATGATATCTTCTGTTTTTTCTGTAACATCATCTTTCATTTCACCCATAGCATCTTTTGTTTTATCAACACTATCTTCTATTGCGTCTTCAGCTTTATTTACAACATCCTCTGTTTTATCAGAAACATCTTCAGTTTTATCTTGGATAGTCTCTTTTACACTGTTCATTTTATCTTCAACTTTTTTGTCACCACAACCTTGTAACATAAAAAAAATAAAAGGTATTAATAATAATAACTTTTTCACTTTTGTCCTTTTTTTATAAAATATACTTAGGGTCTTTTACCCTTAAGTGCTCTTGAAACTGCTGAGACTATAAGCAATACTAAAAATATAAAGAATAATATTTTTGCAATACTTGTAGCAGCGCCTGCTATACCCGAAAAACCTAATACTCCTGCTACTATTGCTAAAAGCAAGAAAGTAATTGACCATGATAGCATTTTTTAATCCTTTTTAAGTAAATAAAATTAGTGAAACAACAAGATACCAATTAGTTTATTTTCTGTTTAAGGTTTACTCCAAAAATACTTTAAGCAAGTATAAAAAACTAAAAAACGAATAGACAATAAATAAGTATATCTGTTTATTATTCGTTTGAGTGTATTAATTAATATGTGCCCTATAAAAGGGCTATAATCAAGTATAAATTATGCTAAAAATTCTTTTTAAAATTTATAATATCTTTTTTTGTTAGTTCTAAGTGTTTTATTTGATTTTTTTGCAAGATTGGATTCATAAGTGCATTCTTTACATCAATATGAGGAATTCCAACTAAATGAGCTATTTCATGTGCTAAGATAACTTTTAATTCATCTAAACTATCAAAAGCATAAATCTCTATTTTGTTCATACTTTGATTTATCTTTCTTTCACTTATTTTTTTTCCATCTTTATAGTATGTTTTAAGTGTGATTTCTTTTTGCCCAAAAGTTTTACCTTTGATTTTTTTAAAGGCTCTTCTCAAAGATTCTAACTCTTTACTTAGGCTATATATATTTCTTATATCATTATTATAAAACTGCACTTTATTATTGTAACTTAGCACTCTACGATTAAAATCTTTATAGAGTTTTTTTAACTGTTTTAATTTAATATCTAAAGTTGCCTTTTTTTCTTTTATAAATTTTTTTGTCTCTTCATACTCTTTTGGTGGTAATTTTTTCTTTTCATTTTTTGCTTTTATGTAATCATTTAACTCATTATTTTGTTTAATGAAAACTTCATTTAATGAATCATATTTTGTTTTTAAAACTTTTAATTCTTCTTCTAGACTTTTAAATGAGCTAAATCTGCTTTTTACTTTTGCATTTTTATTAATTATTTTTTCTTCAAGTCTTGCTATTCTTTTTTCCATACTTGATGGTGTAATATGCATAAGATCAATTGGTTTACCATCTTTTGAATAATCGAAGATATTCATATGTAAAGTAGTTTCAAAGTTTCTTTCAATATCTTTTATCATATTTTCTAATTGTATATATGATACTTTGTCTTTATAATACTTATCTATTTTACCGATTTTTACTTTTTCATATTGAGCAAAAGAGCAATCAAATAGTATAAGTATTAGTAGTATTTTTTTAATCATACAACATATTAATATAATATAATTTATGAATAGCTATAAATACAAGTCATATACTATTTTTATTTAAATATATCAGGCACTTTAGAGTATCATTGCGCAAGACAAATATAAAGTATAAATGTAATGGATTTTAATTTAATTGATTTAATGAAAGAGTATGGATATATTATTCTTTTTTTCTGGAGTATACTAGAAGGTGAAACTGGCCTTATAATGGCAGGTCTTTTTGTACATACAGGTGATATGGTCTTAGCTTGGGCTATAATAACAGCAGGTGTTGGAGCCTTTGTAGGCGACCAAATTTACTTCTATCTTGGCAGATTTAAAAAGAAATATGTCATAAAAAAACTATCAAAACAAAAATCAAAAATAGCCTATGTAAAATTTTTACTAAGAAAATATGGTTGGTTTATAATATTTATACAAAGATATCTTTATGGACTAAGAACTATTATTCCACTTTGTGTTGGTTTAATGAATTACTCACCAAAAATCTTCGCAATAATCAACTTTATCTCTGCACTTTTTTGGAGTAGTATAATTATAATACCAGTTTGGTACTTTGGTGATAAAATTTTATCTTTGATTGCTATTGCAAAAGAGCATTGGTATTTAGCTATTCCTGTACTTATTATAGTTGTAGTTACTATTATTTTAGTTGTGAAATATAAACAGAGAAAATTAAATATTCAAAAATTAAGATAAATAATAATGGAAAATATTGATATACATCACTTATTTATTTTTACTAATAATATAGATGATTTAATACAAGAACTTTTAACCCTTGGATTTAAAGAAGGCAGTAATCGTGTACATAAAGGTCAAGGTACAAGTAATAGAAAAATATATTTTGAAAACTTCTTTATAGAATTAATATATATAAGTAATGAACAAGAAATCAAAAAAGATATATGTTTAAAAAGTGGACTTACAAGACGAGCCTATTATAATCAAAATCAAGCCTCACCCTTTGGAATATGTTTATTTGATAAAAAGAAATTTGAAAAATTATTTAAAAATGCCCATAAATACAAAGCTGAATATTTACCAAATGATATGGCTATAGATGTTTTATCCTTTGAGGACAATCTTTCCCTACCATGGACTTTTAGATGGGAAGGTTTAACTCAAACAAATAACAAAAATGAGCCAATAATACATGACAATAATATAAAAGAACTCACAAGTATAACTTTTGGAATAAAAAATAAAGATGCAGAACTTATAAAGCTTTTAAAAGATAGTGCTAATTTTAAAATTAGTGATTTCCCATATGTAGAACTTTGTTTTGATAAAAACAAGCAAAATAAAGCTTATAGTTGTAAATTTGCTAATTTGATAATAAGATATTAATCTTTTTTATTTAAATTTGCATTTCTTAACTGTTCTAATCCTTCAGGGCTTATCATTGTAACTTCCCATTTAGGAGAAAATACATACTTTACACTACAAATATCTACTTCATCTACACTTTGAACCATACTTATAATCTCATCAGTAAAAGACTTTGTACTATTGCATCTCGAATTTATTAAAGTCATTTCAATATTTACTTGCACTTTATCATTATTATCTTCTACATTAGTTTTATAAATTAGCCCCAAATCATAAATATTTATTGGAAGTTCAAGGTCTTGTATTGTTTTTAATTTTTCAATTACTTTTTGAATTATTTCATCTTTATTAAATATTTCCATGCTTCTTCCTTGAGTTTTATTATAAATTCTATCTTTTCTAAAATTGATTTTCTCTTTAAACTTAAAAAGATAAAAAATTTTAATTTAAATAGGAGTATTTTTATCCTATTTAAGATTTTATATGTTATATTTCCTCTTTATTAAATATTAAAGGAATATATATGAATTCTATAGGATTATTTTACGGTAGTGACACAGGTGCTACTGAAGAGATTGTAATTGAAGTAAAAAACACATTTTCAAAAGAAATTACATTACATGATATTGCAAAAGCAACAAAAGAAGAAATTGAACAATACGACAAACTTATCTTAGCATCATCAACTTGGGGTGATGGGGATTTACAAGCTGATTGGGAAGACTTTGAAGCTAACTTAGAAAAGATAAACTTCAGCAATAAAACAATAGCGCTAATAGGTGTAGGAGATCAAGAAGGATACGAAGATACCTTTTGTAACGCCCTAGGTCACTTATACAGTTATGTAAAAGAAGGAAATGTAGTAGGATTTACTTCAATAGATGGTTATGAATTTGATGAATCAACAGCAGTAGTTGATGGTAAATTTGTAGGTTTAGTATTAGATGAAGACAATCAAAGCGAACTAAGCAAAGAGCGAATCGAAGCTTGGGTTAAAGATATTGAAGAACACTTCTAAAAAAAGCTAATGACCTTCTTTCTTAGAAGGCTCATTTATCAATTGAAGTTTTTTGATTCTTGTAAGTTTTTTAATAGCATATTCACGCTTAGAAGCACTACTCCTATCACTTGATGATTCTTCATAAAGCAACTTAACAGGACGCCTAGCTTTTGTATACTTTGCACCCTTATCAGAAGAGTTGTGCTCATCCAATCGTTTTGTTACATCTGTAGTAATTCCAGTATATAAACTCCCATCGCAACACTCAAGAATATAAACAAAATATGACATTAACTTTTATCACTCTTTTTTTTTGGTGGTGGTAATAATCTATTAAAATCATAAGGAACTATTTCTCTTTCTATTTTCTCTGTAAAATCATATAATCTTATACAAACACCCAATAAAACTGGCCATACAAATATTTGATTTATAATTGGAATACCAAAAAACAAACCAATAATAACACCAATAATTCCTATTAGAATCAAATATTTATCTACTTTTTTT
The DNA here is from genome assembly GCF_004116465.1 of Arcobacter sp. F2176. Taxonomy (NCBI): domain Bacteria; kingdom Pseudomonadati; phylum Campylobacterota; class Epsilonproteobacteria; order Campylobacterales; family Arcobacteraceae; genus Arcobacter; species Arcobacter sp. F2176. Next base: position 220,532 of record NZ_PDJV01000003.1, on the reverse strand, counting down.
ACTTTTAATAATTTATAATATTTTACAATCTTATCTTTTATCATATTATTTCCATTTGTATTTCCTAATCTTAGTTTATCATACAGCATATACAATATCAATATACTTTATTATTAGGAAAAGTTCAATTATTATATAATAAACAAATTCTAATCAATCAAAACAGAAGGTTATTTTTCAGGAAGATTTGAAGCCTTATATTTGATAGGAACGATTTCTTTTCCCTCTTTATTTATATAGCCCCACAAACCTCCTTTTAAAGCTTTGTGACCATCTTCAAGAGAAGTCAATACACAACCATTACAAACTAGTGCCTTACCTTCACCAAAAGGCCAAGCCCAATCATAATCTGGGGAGAGTACAAGTTCTAAGTCTGTATTGTAATACTCTATTTTTCCATTTTTTAATGAGCGGGTAAGACCTTCTTGAAAGTAATCTGCTCCATTATCGTAAAAAAGGACAGGGAGAAATCTTCCATCAGGTTTTATATAAAAATATTGCCCAGAAGTAAAAAAACTAGCCGTACCAAACTTATCGAAATTCAGATTTTTCATGTGCTCTTTTGAAATCTTTAGCTCACTATCTTTGTAGGAAGCACAGTTATCAAATAACTCATATAGATTTGTATTCTTATGAATATATCCACATGAGTTAAAATCCTCAGCTTTTGCAGAGATAATAAATAACATGGTAATTATGGAGATGTATCTAGTCATAGTTTTTCTACTTATTTGTTAGTAATACATTATAAATAAACTAGCTAAAGAAATCACTTAATATATTATCATTCTTAATCTTTGTGATGTTTTTCTTTACTACCAAATGTTTTATCTAAACCTAAAATAAGTTGTTGAGTTTCATTTTGAGTAAGTTTAGCTTCAGGATGTGTTGGAAGATAATATAAAGGTGGCATATCACCTCCTTTTAGCTCTTCTGCAGCCTCATCTCCTTTATTTCTTTTTTGTAAACCCCACATAGAAACATTTAAATGTTCTCTACCCTCTTTAACATCATGTGCAATTAGCCAAGAAATAGGTGCAACTTTACTATACCATGGATAAACTGTCTTGTTTGAGTGACAATTAGCACAAGCTTTATCAAATAACACCTTTGTTTGCATTGAATCCCATTGAGGCTCCTTTACAACTGGTGGATTTGTATAATCCTTTCCATAAGGAATAAATTGAATTAAAACAGCTACAACAGCTATCCCTAAAATAACCTTACCTTTACTCATCATCGTCTCCTAAAATAATAATTTAGAGAGATTTTAGACTATTATTATGAATTCAACATGAAGTGAATATGAATATAAGATGAATACCTATATAAATAAGTACTTTCTCCTAATAATTTACTATTATTTCAAATTAAATATATTGAAACTTAATCAAATTTAAGAAAAGTTTTCATTTGGGGTCTGACCCTATTCATGTCTTGAAAGATGGCTTAGTGTAGCCAGATCAGAGATTGTCCCCAGAATCTTTTATAATATTAATTATTTTATTGATAGGTATCCTATATCCCTGAAGATTAAACGCTTGCATTATTCTCCATAATGTGACCACATTCTATGGATTCGTACTATGTTATCAATTTCTCTTACTTCGTAGACTAATCTGTGTTGTATATTTATTCTTCTAGAATATGTACCACTTAAATTACCAACTAGTTTTTCATAAGGGGGAGGATTTTGAAATGGATTTTTTTTAATTATCTCAATTAATTCTTTAGCCTTTTGGCTCAAATTAGCACTCGATAGTTTTTTAGCATCTTTTAATGCTAGTTTACTATAGAGTATTTTATATTCTACCATTCAATATCTTCACTAAACTCACTATCTGGTTCATTCATTGAGTCTTGTATCGAAGATACCATATTTGGTATATTATTTAAATACAATGTCTCCTCTATAGCATTCCAATCTTCTTGGGAAAGCATAACAACATTATTTCTTTTCCCTGTTATAAGTATCGGTTCATGTGTTTGTGCCGTTTCATCCATGACATTATATATATCTGCTCTAACTTGACTTACTGACATAGTTCTTGTCATATCTGTCCTTAATAGTTAATTTTCAATATTGTACTTAATACCGTACGACTTGTCAAGAGGTGTATATTTCACATATCCTCTTTTAAATTTTACTTTGATTTTATATTTATACTATATTGACAAGAAATATATGAAATGATATACTTTGGATATACATTAACAAAGGAGTCAAAATGACTGCTAAAATATCAAAATGGGGAAATTCACAAGGTCTTAGAGTACCAAAAGATATCATGGATACATTAAATCTAAATATCGGAGATAATGTAGATATAAAAATAGAAAATGGCAAAGTTATCATTGAAGCAATAAAAAAAGATAGACCGAAATATAACCTAAATGACTTAGTATCGCAAGTACCAAATAACTACAAAGCAAATGAAGAATTCAATGAAAAAATAGGCAAAGAAGAATGGTAAAAAACTACATTCCAAAAAAAGGTGACCTAGTAATCCTAAGCTTCGATCCATCAGCAGGACACGAACAAAAAGGAAGACGACCAGCCCTAATAATAAGCAACGAAGCCTTCAACAAAGCCCTAGGCTTAGCAATAGCCTGCCCCATAACAAACACCGACAGAAACTTCCCATTTCACGTAGAAGTAAAAAGTAAAAACCTAACAGGCTACATAATGACCGAGCAAATCAAATCAATAGATTATAATGCTAGACAAGTAAAGTTCGTAGAAAAACTCGATGAAGAGAGTTTGAATAAAGTGTTGGGAATAACTGAGAGTATTATATTTTAAATAAATAGTGAAAATTTATAACCTATCTCCTAATACTCTAAAAACTACTTATAAATAATCTCTCTTGTACTCTTTCAGGGTCACGCTTTGTTACTTTTTACAACAATAAAATAAGTAACCGAAAAATCTGTTTTTAATTCCTGTCGATAATGTTAACTTTTATTTTTATTACTATTTTACTATAAGATTAGGTAAACTTTTCTATTTAATTTTTATACAATTTATTAGCAAATAGATCTTATATAATATATAATATGAATATTCTAATAAAGCTATCCAAAATATTGGTTTCCTAAAAAAAAGAACAAATATACAACATAATAATAGAGTTAAACATTCTATAAATGCTGATGAAGAATCAATTATAAAACTTGGTAACATAATAAAGGAATTAAAAAGTCTGCTACAACCATCATAACAATACAAATTATAAGTTATTATTTTATATTCTTTTAGCAAATTTATTATAGTTAAAAAATGTATTGTACAAATAATAGAAATATAGAACTTATTATTTAAGTTAATTTTTTTATACTTTAAAGCATTTTGAGAAAAGATTACGAAAGATGAGACATAAAATGAAGTTGTTAACATAAATATTTCCTTTTTGCATAAAATATTAAATTTTTAATATTAATTTTTAATTAAAAATATAAAATAATGTAAAAAATATTAATTAATTACTATCTCCCACATAATTTTCTATCCATATATAACAACTAATCAATATTTTCCCAATCAAATTCTTTTTGACTTTTTATTTGCTTTTTTAAATTATTTATTAGAAATCTAAAATACTGAATTATTGATTTCAATGAATAAAAAAATAAAGAAATTGTAAATATCAATAATAAAGAAAAAATTATAGGATTAGTATCAAAACTAACAACATACCCATAACCTCTATATCCCATGTCAATATTTTTAAATATAATTGCAGAAGAAATAATAACTAAAGAGAATAATACAAGAAAAACTGCAAATATAAAATCTAAGAAACTATGTTTTTTCATAAATTCAACCTTTTAATAAGTTTTTATATTATATGAATTAACTTAATAATATATTAAATATGTTTTTAGAGTATTAGATTTTGAAGTCAATCAAGGCAAAGAGTTAATTTAAAGCGGAGCGTACACGCAGTACGTGAGCATTTAAATTCACTCTTTAACGCAGAGTGAATTTAAAAGATGATGCTATAAAAGCATATTTTTAGATGTGGTAGTTAGGCGCTTCGTTAGTAATAGTTACATCATGCACATGACTCTCTTTTAGCCCTGCACTTGTGATCTCTACAAATTCTGCTGTTGCTTGGAATGTTGAAATATCTTTACTTCCTAGGTATCCCATAGAACTTCTTAGTCCTCCTACCATTTGGTGAATGATATCTCCTATGCTTCCTCTATATGGAACCATACCTTCAATACCTTCTGGTACTAGTTTATCAGCAGCTGTTCCTTCTTGGAAATATCTATCAGTACTTCCTTTAGTCATAGCTCCAATTGAACCCATACCTCTGTATGTTTTAAATTTTCTACCTTGGCTTAGAACTACTTCACCTGGACTCTCTTCTGTTCCAGCTAAGGCACTTCCCATCATAACAGAACTAGCTCCAACTGCTAATGCTTTTGCAACATCACCTGAATATCTGATTCCACCATCAGCGATGATTGGAGTTCCAGTTTTTGCACCTTCTGCTGCACACTCATCGATGGCACTTATTTGAGGTACACCAACACCTGCTACGATTCTTGTTGTACAAATACTTCCAGGCCCAATACCAACTTTAACTCCATCAGCTCCACAAGCAATTAAATCAGCTGTTGCTTCTGCTGTTGCTACATTACCAGCGATAATTTGTACATCCATTTCAGCTTTAATTGCTTTTACTGTATCCAAAATACCTTTTGAATGACCATGAGCAGAATCAAGTACTAATACATCAACACCAGCTTTTACTAATGCTCTAGCACGATCAAGTTGATTAACACCAATAGCAGCACCAACTCTTAATCTCCCAAATTCATCTTTATTTGCATTTGGATATTCTCTTTTTTTATTGATATCTTTGATTGTAATAAGACCAATTAGTTTATTCTCATTATTTACAATTGGTAGTTTCTCAACTTTACTTGCATGCATAATATCAGCAGCTTCATCAAGTGTAGTACCCTCTTTTGCTGTAAGTAATGGCATTTTTGTCATTTTATCACAAGCTTTTTGAGTAAAATCTTTTGTAAATCTCATATCTCTATTTGTCAAAATACCAACTAAGATACCATTATCATCAACAACAGGAACACCTGAAATTTTATATGAAGCCATAATATCTTCAGCATCTTGAATAGTTTGGTCAGGCTTGATTGTAATAGGATCAATAATCATTCCTGACTCAGATTTTTTTACTTTTTTACATTGTAAAACTTGTGTTTCTATATCCATGTTTTTATGAATAATTCCTATACCACCAAGTCTAGCCATTGCAATAGCAGCTTGATATTCAGTAACTGTATCCATTGCAGCAGATACAAAAGGAACATTTAATTCTATTTTTTTTGTTAATTTACTTTTTAAACATACCTCTTTTGGTAAAACTTCTGATTTCGCTGGTACTAATAGTACATCTTCAAATGTTAATGCTCTTGTTCTTATTCTCATTTTTTATCCTATTCTTTACTTTTTATAATTTACTGCTTTTTCTAGTGATAAAGCGCCATCAAAGACTGTTTGCTCATCATATGCTTTTCCAATCAACTGTAAACCAACTGGCATACCATCTTCATCTTTATCGACAGGTAAAGATATAGCTGGTAGTCCTGCTAAGTTTATTGATATTGTATAAATATCGCTTAAATACATCTCTAAAGATGATTTAAAGCTTCCAAACTCTGGGGCAGTTGTTGGAGCAACTGGAGATAAAATTAAATCAGCCTCATTAAAAATCTCTTCATATTCATCTTTTATCAAATGTCTAACTTTTTGTGCTTTTATATAATAAGCATCATAATATCCTGAACTTAAAACAAAAGAACCAAGCATGATTCTTTTTTGTACTTCTTCACCAAAACCTTTTGATTTTGTTTGAACATACATATCTTTTAAGCCAGCATCACCTTGTCTATTTCCAAATCTAACACCATCAAATCTAGCTAAGTTTGCACTAGCTTCTGCTGTTGCAACAATATAGTAAGATGATAGAATTTTATCTGTATCTAACATGTTTTTATGAATAATTTTATGACCAGCTTCTTCTAAAACTTTTACAGCTTTTTCAAAAGCTTCTTGTATTGCAGGACTTGCTTGTGATACAAAGTTATCAATTACTGCAATTGTTAGTTTTCTTTCACTGTTAAGTTTTGGAGCTACTGCATTATATTCTACATTGGCAGATGTAGAATCCATTGAATCATATCCTGAAATAATGTCATATAAAATTGCTGCATCTTCTACATTTTGAGTAATAGGTCCACATTGGTCAAGAGAAGATGAGTATGCTGTAATACCATATCTTGAAACTCTTCCATAAGTTGGTTTCATACCTACAACACCACAATAAGCAGCTGGTTGTCTCACTGACCCACCAGTATCAGTCCCAAGTGCAGCAATGGCAATACCTGCAGCAACAGCAGCAGCACTACCACCTGAACTTCCACCAGCTGTTTTATTTGGATTATGAGGATTTAAAGTCTTACCATAACAAGAAGTATCAGTTGAACTTCCCATAGCAAACTCATCCATATTTGCTCTTCCAAATGGACTTAATCCTGCTTCTTTTAAATTTTTGATTACAGTTGCATCATAAGGAGATACATACCCTTTTAAAATATTACTACAACAAGTTATATTCCAATCTTTTACATTAATAATATCTTTTATTGCTATTGGTATTCCAGAACCTGAAATATTTATATCTGTATTAGTTAATTGTTCTACATAGGCACCAATGCTATTATTTCTTATTTTATCAGTTAGTTCGTTTCTTAATTTAGTTATCTCGTCATTTGTTAATAAAAGTGCTTCTTTTAATGTTATCAACTATTACTCCTAATCAATTGTAAAAATATCGTGATTATACAAAAAAATTGATTAAATTCTAAAAATAATTTTTAATTGTATTATATAAAAAAAGGGAAGAAGAGCAATGCTCTCCTTCCCTTTTTGACAAACAAGTTTAATTAGCAATTATACTAATGAAATGAATGCCATAGGTGTAGCATCACCTCTTCTAATTCTTGTTTTAATTATTGAAGTATATCCACCATTTCTACCTACATATTTTGGTGCAATTTCATTAATTAATTTTTTTGTAGCTTCTTTATCTTGTAATGAAGCAAATACAAATCTATGAGTATTTAAATCAGCTTCTCTTGAAACTGTAATTAATTTCTCAATATATCTTCTAAGTTCTTTTGCTTTAGGAACTGTAGTTTCAATTTTTTCTCTCTCTATTAAAGCTATTGCCATGTTTTTTAACAATGCTTTTCTATGAGAAGAAGTTCTACTTAACTTTCTATATCCGTGCTTATGTCTCATAATTTACCTTTTTTATGCTTTAAACTGCTCTAGCTTTCTTCTTAAAGCTGATGCAATATTTTCTGGAAGTGTATTTTCAACTGGGAATCCTAAAGATGCTAATTTATCAGCAATCTCGTCATAAGATTTTTTTCCTAAGTTTTTAATATTTTTAACTTCTACTTCACTCATAAGTACTAATTCACCTAAGTATTTTAACCCTGCTCTATCAAGAGAGTTAAAACTTCTAGCACTTAAATTTAAATCGTCAATTTTAACAATTAAATCTTTTAATTCTACAGGTTCTTCAGTTGAATCACTAACTGTTACTTCAGATAAATCGAATACTTTATTGAATACTGACATTTGAGAATACATTACAGAAACAGCTTCTTTAAAAGCATTGATTGGTGTAATTTGCCCATTTGTTTGAACTGTAAATACAGCTTTTTCAAAGTTAGGGTTGTCTTCTACTAGCATTTTTTCAATATCATAAACAACTTTTTTTACTGGAGTAAAGAAAGCATCAAGTGGAATATAATCACTAGAAACCATATCTCTAATATCTTCTGAAGGCATATAACCAATACCTTTTTGAATAATAACAGAGAAAGTTAAGTTACAATCAGCATTGATTGTAGCTAAGTGAGCTTCTGGACTTACAATTTCAACATCAGAGTTTACTAAATCAGAACCTTTAATTTCTTTTGGTCCGTTAAAAGAATATTCAACTTCTACTTGACTTTCATCACTTAGAATTTTAAATTTAATATTTTTAAGATTGATAATAAAAATAGCAATATCTTCTAGCATACCTCTTAAAGAATCAAACTCGTGGCTTGCCCCTTCTATTTTAACTGCAATTGGAGAGTATCCAACTGAGCTAGATAGAAGAAGTCTTCTTAATGGGTGCGCTAATGTAATTGCAAAACCACTTTCAAATGGATATGCAGAAATCTTAGCTTCAGTTTCACTGATTGCTTCGATTTCAACTTCTGTTGGTAAAAATGGAGTGTCTGCAAATTTTTTCATACGCTGCTACCTTTATTTATTATTTAGAATATAACTCTACGATTAATCTTTCTTCAACAGGAATAACTACTTCTTCTCTAGTAGGAATTCTAGTAAAAATACCAAATGCTTTGTCTTTATCAACATCAACCCATTCAACCATTCCTGTTTGATTAGTTAATTCTAAAGCTCTTACTATTTGAGGATTAGTTTTAGATTTCTCTTTAATCTCAATTTTTTGCCCTGGTTTTACTACGAAAGAAGGGATATCAACTTTTTGTCCATCTACTAAGATATGACCATGAGTTGTAAATTGTCTAGCATTTGCTCTAGTTGTAGCAAATCCCATTCTATAAACAACATTGTCTAATCTTTGTTCGATTAAAGTAATTAAGTTAGATCCTGTATTACCTTCTCTTCTTGCTGCTTCTTTAAAGTATTTTCTGAATTGTTTTTCAGATACACCGTACATAAATTTAGCTTTTTGTTTCTCTCTTAGTTGTAAACCGTACTCAGAAAGTTTAGTTCTTCTTTGTCCGTGTTGTCCTGGAGCGAATGGTCTTTTTTCTAATGCAGATTTTCCGTTAAGTCTTCTTTCACCTTTTAATCCAAGGTCTGCATCAAGTCTTCTCTCGATTTTTTCTACTGGTCCTCTATATCTTGCCATGTACTACTCCTTACACTCTTCTTCTCTTAGGAGCTCTACAACCATTATGTGGTAACGGTGTAACGTCCTTTAACCATGAAACTCTGATGCCTTCCATAGCTCCTACAGCTTTAACAGCTGTATCTCTACCTGAACCTGGTCCTTGAATTTTGATACCAACATTTTTGACACCGTGTTCAATTGCTTTTGCCATTGCATCTTCTACTGCAGCTTGAGCAGCAAAAGGAGTAGATTTTTTACTACCTTTGAAACCTAAGTTTCCAGCAGAACTCCATGCGATTGCATTTCCAGCTCTATCAGTTATTGTTACCATAGTATTGTTAAATGATGCCGCAATATGAACGATACCATCAGCAATATTCTTTTTTACTACTTTTTTTCTAGTTACTTTTCTTTTTGCCATTGTTTATCCTTACGCTGCACCAACAGTTCTTTTTTTACCTTTTCTAGTTCGAGCATTAGTCTTAGTCTTTTGCCCTCTACACGGTAAACCTTTTCTATGTCTTAATCCTCTATAAGAACCTAAGTCCATAAGTGATTTAATATCCATAGCTACTTTTTTTCTAAGATCACCCTCAACTTGGTAGTTTTTTTGGATCTCTAGTCTGATAGCTGCTGCTTCATCTTCTGTTAACTCATGAGCTCTTTTGTCATAAGAAATTCCAGTAGCATCAAGGATTAATCTTGAGTTAAATAACCCTATTCCAAAAATATACGTTAATGCGTATTCCATTCTTTTCTTGTTTGGTAAATCAACACCCGCAATTCTTGCCATGATTATCCTTGTCTTTGTTTGTGTTTTTTGTTCTCGCAAATTACTCTTACGATCCCTCTTCTTTTGACAACTTTACATTTGTCACACATTTTTTTTACCGAAGCTCTAACTTTCATAGTTGCTTTCCTTTGTGTTTATTATCCACATTTTCAACAGGCAAGAAGCGTGAATAAAAAGTGAACTGCTTCACTTATATATAATACTTATGTCCACTTGCGCTCTTCCTACCAACTCTTTATAAAACACAAAATTTTTATAAAAAACTCTTTTGTGGTTGAAAAATGGAATTGGATTATATTTAAAGTTAGCTTAAGATTTTATTAATTAATTATACCTTACTTAAGGAGATAAATATCAAAAAGAAAATTGTTTTAAAAATTATTTGATATAATCTATCAAGAATATTGGAGTGAATAATGAAAGTAATGAAAAATTCGATAAAAGTACTAGGTGCATATGGTAGTAAAAGTTTAGACTTTAGTACAACTTGTATACAAATAAATCAAAATAGTGTAATTGATGCTGGCAACATTGTAAAAGGTTTAGGAATTGATGCTCAATACATTGATAATATTTTTTTAACCCATTCCCATTTAGATCACTTAAACGATATACCATATATACTTGATATCTTTTTTGAAAAAAGAAAAAAACCGATTACTATCTATGGAACAAGTAAAACCTTAGAAAACTTACGAAAATATATCTTAAACTGGGAAATTTGGCCTGATTTTTCTGAAATTGAATTGCTTAATAAAAAATCTAAAGCTATTGTTTTCAAACCAATAAATATAAATGAAACAATTATTTTAGATGATGATACAAAAATCACTGCAATAAAAAATAATCATACAAATTCAAGTTGTGGTTATATTATTACAAAAAATCAAAACTCCTTACTCTTTTCATCAGATACTTATTGTTGCGATTCTATTTGGGAAACTATAAATAATAATTTAAATATCAAAGCTGCAATAATAGATGTATCGTTTCCCTCAAAATTCAAACAATTAGCTTTTGATAGTAAGCACTTAACTCCTGCCTTGCTAAGTGAGCAATTAAAAAAATTAAAAAGAGATGATTTAAGAATTTACATAAATCACATAAAACCTGCATATGAAAAAATTTTAAGAAAAGAGATTCAAGACTATGACTTACTTCTTAATGAAGGTAAAATATTAGACGATGGTGATGTAATTTCATTATCTAATGAATACTTAGCATACAATACAAATAGAACTAATATAAATAAAAAAGAGATTAAAAAATTAATTGATATTGGTAAATCACTTACAAGTGAAAAAAACTTTGATGTTCTAATGGAAAAGATACTTTTAGGGGCGAAAGAGTTTTCTGATGCTGATGGAGGAACACTTTATTTAGTAACAGAAGATGAAAAAAGGTTGAAGTTTCAAGTTGTGCAAACGGACTCATTAAGTATTAAAATGGGAGGAACTGAAGGCAAAATCATTTGGCCGGAGTTACCTTTATATAAAGAAGATGGCAAGCCAAACGAACATATGGTAGCAGCTCTTTGTGCTCTAGAAGGTAAACTAATTAATATCCCTGATGTTTATGAAACAAAAGATTTTAATTTTGAAGGTACAAAAAAGTTTGATAAAACAACCGGTTATAGAACAAAATCAATGCTTGTAATTCCCATGAAAAACCATGAAGATGATGTAATAGGAGTACTTCAATTATTAAATAAAATGGATGATAATGGGAATGCTATAACATTTACAAATGAAGACAAACAATTAATAGAATCAATGGCATCACAAGCTGCTGTTTCAATTACTAATAATAGATTAATAACTGAATTAGAAAACTTATTGGACTCTTTTATTAAATCAATTGCGACAGCTATTGGTGAAAAATCTGAATATACAGGTGGTCATATTAATAGAGTTGCAGAGATAGCAGAAACTCTAACAAAAGCAATAAATAATGACAAAACAGTATTTAAAGATATTAATTTTACACCAGATGAAATAAAACAGATGAGTAGAGCTGCTTGGCTTCATGACATTGGTAAAATTGTTACACCTGAATATGTTGTAGATAAAGGTAAAAAGCTAGAAACAATTTATGATAGAGTAAATACTGTAAAAGCAAAATTTGAAATTGTAAAAAAAGATTATGAATTGGAATATTACAAAGAAATCTCAAACACTTCATCTATAAAAGAAAAAGAACAATTAAGAATAGCTTTTCAAAATAAAATTACTTCTTTAGAGGAAGATCTTGATTTTGTTATTTCATGTAACACAGGTGGTGAGTTCATGGAAGATAAAAAAATTGAAAGAATAAAAGAGATTGCAAAACAAAAACTTAAAATAAATGGTGAAGATACAAACTTACTTAGTGAAGATGAAGTATATAATTTATGCATCAAAAAAGGTACTTTAACAGATGAAGAAAGGGATATAATAAACAACCATGTTACAGTATCTTATAAAATGTTAGAGACTATGCCTTTTCCTAAAAAACTAAAAAGGGTTCCTGTAATCGCTGGTTCTCATCACAAAATGGTAAAAGGTGGTGGTTATTCTGCTCCTGAAATTCTTGATTTACCTATGACAATAGAGGATAAAATACTTGCAGTTGCAGATGTATTTGAAGCACTAACTGCAAATGATAGACCATACAAAAAAGCAAATTCACTTAATACTTCACTTAGAATTTTATCATTTATGATAAAAGATCAACATTTAGATAGAGATATAGTTAAGTTTTTTGTTGATAATAATCTTCACTTAGATTATGCAAATAAATATTTAAGTGAAGAACAAATGGATGAAATCACAGTTGATTTTGAAAATATATAAGGGGAAATATGATTTATGAAAATAGTTTAATAAAAGTAGAAATTGAAAAAAGTGAAATACCTTGGTTGAAAATTTTTACTCAAAAAAATTTAAAAGAATTTAGTCAATGTGATAGCGAAACTAAAATGGAAATATTAAGAGTCTTGGACATTATAGAAAAAAAGATGATAAATTATTTTAATCCAGAGAAGATAAATATTGCTTCTTTTGGGAATTATGTTCCCCATGTACACTTTCATGTAATGGCAAGATTTAAAGATGATTCATATTTTCCTGAACCTATGTGGGGAAAAAAACAAAGACAAGCAAAGCTAGTATTGCCCTCTTTTGAAAAATTTTATAAAGAATTGGTAAAAGAACTTGAGAATTAAAAATTTTTAATACGATTTATCAATCTAATAAATTAAGCTCATAAATTGCCTGTGCCATAATTTGTGCATTTTTCATTAAGTCATCAATTTCTATATATTCATCAGCTTGATGAGCTAAATTTACTTGTCCAGGGAAAACAGGACCAAAAGCAACAGCATTTTCCAATGCTCTTGCATAGGTACCCCCACCAAATGTTTGTGGCTGAGTATCATCATTTGTCATCTTTTTATATACATTAGTCAAGGTTTGAACAAGTTTACTATCTTTTGGCATATATAAAGGAGGCATATTATTTATAATTTCCATTTTTATATTACTATTAGTAAGATTATCATTAATTTTATCAATCACATTTGTATCTTTTTTTGTAATTGGATAACGAATATTTAATATTAATTCAACTTTCTTTTCATCAAAATTAATTACTCCAACATTAAGTGTAAGTTCACCAGAGTGTTCATCCTTCATTTGACAATCAAGAGATTTTCCATTTGTTTGTGTATTGATTTTAATATTATAAAAATCAATAAAACTACTCATTTGAGTAGCTTCTAAATTAAGTAGTTTTAATACTTGCATTAATTGTGAAATTGCATTTTTACCTTTTTGAGGTGCCATTGCATGTGCAGATATTCCATGAGATTTTAAATAAAGATTATTATTATCTAAGTATAAATCAATTGAATAATTTTCTTTTTTTATTATATTTAAACATTTTTCATAAACATTTTTTGGCTCATCAATTATGTAAAGTAAAGCTTCGCAATAATTTGGAACTATATTAGATAGTTCTCCACCTTTTATATATTTTATATTTATATTTGAAAGTGAAGAGATATTAAACTCTTGTTTTAATTTAAGAGTAATAATTCCTTTTTCTCCATATATAACTGGGAAGTTTGCATCTGGGGTAAAAGCAATCTTAGGCACTTTTTCTTTAATTAAATAATAACGCATACATTCCCAACCACTCTCTTCATCTGTACCAAATATAATTCTAATTTTCTTTTTTAATAAAACCCCACTATCTTTTAATGCTTTCATAGCATAAATAGCTGCAATTGTTGGGCCTTTATCATCAATAGTTCCTCTTCCATAAATGCGATTATTTTTAATAGTTGCACTATATGGTGGATATGTCCACTTTTTCAAATCACCTTCTGGGACTACATCTAAATGAACAAGAATTCCTATCATTTCATCCCCATCACCTAAGTCAGCATGTCCTGCATATCCATCTACATTTTTTGTCTTAAAACCTAATTCATCACAAAGTTTTAGTGTATATTCCAAGGCTTCATTAACACCTTCGCCAAAAGGCATGCCAGGTTTTGCAGTAGTTTCTACACTCTTTATTTGGATAAGTTCTTGAGATTTATTGATAATTTCATCTTTCATATTTTCTAATATACTAGTAAATAACATATGAAGTCCTAATGTGAGTTTTAAATGATTTTAATAAGTTTATTTGTTTAAAGAAGATATATCACAATTGATAATATGATATATCCTCTTTTTAATTTTTATGATAAATTATTTTGCAACTGCCATGCTCTTTGGTTTATGACCAAAATCCATTCCATACCATTTCTCATAGATTTTTGCCAATGAACCATCTTTTTTCATTTCATTAATAGCTTTTGAAACAATAATTCTTAATTCTTTAGATCGCTCATTATTTTTAACAAATGGATATGCTTTTGCACCAACTGCAATATTTTCCTCAACCATTCTTGCTTTTATAAAACCAATTTTGATTTTATACGCAACTTCAGCGCCTGAAAAAATCATAACATCAACTTTTCCTCTTCTAAATGCTTCATTTAATAGTTCACTACTATCATAAGATACCATATTTATTTTAATACCTTGTTTCTTTGCAATTTGTTCAAATAAATTTCCACCATTAGAACCAGCTGAGAAACCACAAGTCATACCTTCAATATCTTTAAGTTTTTTAATATCTGTTCTATCTTTATGAACAACTAATTTTTCTGGAATATAAGCATAAGGTTCTGAAAAATCATATTTTTCTAATCTTCTTTTATTTACTGTAATTGTATTTCCTACAGTATCAGCTTTTTTTGAGTCAAGATAACCAAATAGTGTATTAAATTCACCTGTAATAAACTTAACTTTTAATCCTGTTTTTTTAGAAATTTCATTCCAAATATCTACTTCATGGCCTGTGTGTTTACCATGAATTATGTAAGAATTTGGAATCGATGTTGAACCAGAAGCTACTACTATATTTGTAGGACTTTCACTTGCATTTAGACTCATAAGCGGAATAAAAATTCCAGCAACTAATAGTTTGAATAATTTTTTCATTTTTTTCCTTTTAAAATTTGTAAAATCTTTAATATTTTGCACTTAAAATTTATGATTAAGAGAATTTTGATTATGATAACTAGAAGTGTTCAACTGAACATGACGGATCTATTAACAGAGTTATTTAACTCTTTTTCAATCTATTTTAAAGACTGCAACAGTAAATTAAGTACTAAACTTAACTTATCATAGTTTAAAGGTTGAAATTTTAATTAAAGTTAGCTTATATACAAATAAAAATTATTATAATTAATAAAGATTTAATAAAGTACCTAAAAACTGAATAACATATAATTATTTAATAAACTTTTTCTACTCTTTTCTCAATATATTTTAGAGTTCTTTCTACTATAATAACTAATACCAAATATATAAGGGTAACACATAAATATGCTTCAAAAAAACGCAAGCTAAGAGCAGCTTCTATTTTTGATTTTGCCATAATATCTGCAAGTCCTACTGTAAAACCAAGAGCAGTACCTTTTATAATACCAATAAATCTATTCCCTATTGAAGGAAGTGCAAAAATGAAAGCTTGAGGTAAAATAACACGCTTCATTGTCTGAAACTTTGTCATACCCATTGAATAGCATGCTTCATTTTGCCCATTATCAATTGATTCTAAAGCCCCTCTTAAGTCTTCTGCCATAAAAGAAGATGTGTTTAATGTAAGTGCTATAATTGTGGCTTCATAAGCGCTCATTGATTCTAAAAATGGAAAAATACTAGGAAGACCAAAATATAATATAAACAATTGTGCAACAAGAGGTGTTGCTCTAAAAAATGTAATATATAATCCAAAGATGTGATATAAACCTTTTACTTTATAATATCTTATTATTGCAATGAGAATAGATAAACACAAAGTTAAAAACAATGAAATCAATGCAATTGAAATCGTTAATTTCAAGGCAGGAAGAACAATAGGGAAAAGATTAAAAAACCATACAAAATCAAAATTCATTTATTTATCTCCAAAATATTTTCAGTCATTTTATTTACAAAATTAGAAACTCTTTTATTTTTGCACTCAACAAATATTTCATTAGATGTTCCAATGGTCGTTATGGAACCATTTTCTAAAAAGACTATTTTATCTGCTACTTCTTTTGCAAATTTCATTTCATGCGTAACAATTAACATTGTTTTTTGAGTTTGCATTGCAAGAGTTTTTATTACTTCTAATACATCACCCACTAATTCAGGATCCAAAGAAGATGTTGGTTCATCAAATAAAATAACATTACTATTAACAGCCATAGCTCTTGCTATACCAACTCTTTGTTGTTGTCCTCCTGATAACTCACTTGGATAAGAGTTTTTATTATCAACCAATCCAACTTTTTTAAGTAAATCTAAAGCAACATTTTCAGCTTGATTTTTCGATATTTTTTGAACAGTTACCATAGGTTCCATTATATTTTCTATTGCTGTCATATTTTTAAGTAAATTGTAATTTTGAAAAACCATAGCTGTTTTTTGACGCAATTTAAAAATATCTTTTTTTGAAACTTTTTTTACATCTACTTTAATATCATCTATTATTATTTCACCACTTGTTGGATTGACAAGAAAATTAAGACAACGAAGTAATGTTGATTTTCCTGAACCAGAAGGACCAATTAAAGCAACAACTTCACCTTTTTTAATTTCTATATTGATGTCTTTTAAAACTTGCTTTTCTCCAAAATTCATATTTAAATGTTTTACATTGATCATTTTCACCTCATTAATTTATTTATTTATTTATTAAAATAATAAATAAGAAAGCGAATTTTAATTAGTTTTAACTTAAATATAGTAGTTTTATTGTTTAAGAATAATTTAAGAAGTTTTAGAAGAAGTCAATTCTTCTAAGTTTTAGTTATCTTGATTTAACTTAGCTATTATCTCTTCAAGTACTCTAGGAGCATCTGCTAAAGGTATTTGACATCCACCAGCAGCTTTGTGACCACCGCCACCATATTTAAGCATAAGTTCACCAACATTTGTATTTGATGTTTTATTTATAATTGATTTACCAGTTGAATAAACTAATTTATCCCTATCAAAAGTATAACTAACATGAATAGAGACATTTATCTCTGGATACATAGCATATACTAAAAATCTATTCCCTGGATAAATTATTTCTTCATCTTTATAATCTATAACTGCAACATTATCATGTATTGTTGTACATTTTTTTAGTTGCTCATGAAACTCTTCTTCATATTTAAAATAAAGATCAACTCTTTGTTTTACTTCATCAATTTCTAAAATTTCATCGATGTTATGTTTAGCACAATAATCAATTAGATTTCTCATCAATTGTTTATTTGAAGTTTCAAAATCTTTAAATCTACCAAGTCCTGTTCTTGAATCCATAATAAAACTCAACAGTGCCCAAGCTCTTGGTTCTAAAATGTCTTCCATAGTAAAATCAGCACTATCAGCTTTATTGGCACCATTCATCATACCAATAAACCTCATAGGATATACTTCATCTCCACCATAATAATCATACACAACTTGTGCAGCACTAGGAGCATCAGGATTTATAATATGATTATCTTTTTTTCCATTTCTAAGAGTTTCACTAAAGTGATGGTCAAAAGCTAAATGTACACCTTCCACATAAGGTAAGTTTGTAGTTATATCATTTGAACTTACTTTAATAAGTCCATCTTGCATATCTTTAGGATGAACAAATAAAATATCATCAATCAAATCAAGA
This sequence comes from Arcobacter sp. F2176, assembly GCF_004116465.1. Lineage (NCBI taxonomy): Bacteria > Pseudomonadati > Campylobacterota > Epsilonproteobacteria > Campylobacterales > Arcobacteraceae > Arcobacter > Arcobacter sp. F2176. Next base: position 202,514 of record NZ_PDJV01000003.1, on the reverse strand, counting down.
TATGTAAGTAGTGTACCACACACTAATCCATCCATATCACTTCTTGTAATTAATCTATATTTTTTTTCACCCATTAAAGATACCTTTAAAAAATTATTTTTTTAATTCTAACATTTTAATTATAAATAAGAAATATTTTAGTTACTATTTTCTTAAATTATTTGCAATTATATCACCCATTTCAGATGTAGTAACCACTTCTTTAGCATCATAAGCTGCTAAATCTTTTGTTCTAAAACCATCTTTCAATGCTTTTTTAATAGCGCCATCAATTAAATCAGCTGCTTCTGTTTCTCCAAAAGAGTATCTTAGCATCATACCAGCACTTTCAATTGTTGCAATAGGATTTGCAATTCCTTGTCCTGCAATATCAGGAGCTGAGCCATGAATTGGCTCATAAATAGCTGTTTTATCACCTGTACTAGCACTTGGTAATAATCCAATAGAACCTACTACCATAGATGCAGTATCAGATAAAATATCGCCGAAAATATTTCCAGTTACTATTACATCAAATTGTTTTGGATTTCTTACAAGTTGCATAGCTGCATTATCAACATACATATGAGATAATTGTACTTCTGGATAATCTTTAGCTATTTCTTCCATAGTATCTCTCCATAGTTGAGAAACTTCAAGAACATTTGCTTTATCTACTGAGCATAATCTTTTATCTCTTTTCATAGCTAATTCAAATGCAGTTTTACCTATTCTTTCAATTTCTGGTTTTGTATAAACCATAGTATTATATGCTTTAAAACCATCATTTGCTCTTGGCTGTCCAAAATAAATACCACCAATAAGCTCTCTTACAACCATAATATCAACACCTTCAATAACTTCAGGTTTTAATGTTGAAGCATTTACAAGTTCATCATAAATAATAGCAGGTCTTAAGTTTGCATAAACACCCATTGCTTCTCTGAACTTTAAAAGTCCAGTTTCAGGTCTAAGGTCTCTTGGCAATGTATCCCATTTTTCTCCACCAATTGCACCAAATAAACAAGCATCAGAGTTTAGAACACCTTGCACAGTTTCTTCAGGAAGTGGAACACCAGTCATATCAATAGCAATTCCGCCCATTAAGTACTCTTTATACTCTAGTTGAAATCCACAATTATAAGATACTGTATCTAATACCTTTATAGCTTCATCAACTATCTCAGGACCTATACCATCACCTTTTATTACTGAAATATTATATGTCTTCATTATTATTTTTCCTTATTCATTTCAGCTTTAGCATAATTGATTAATCCACCTGTTGCAATTAGTTCTTGCATAAAAGGAGGAATAGCTGTAAATTTATATGTTTTATTTTGTGTATTATTTGTTATTTCACCATTATCTAGATCAATTGAAATCTCTTCACCCTCTTTTATTTCTAATGATTCAGGCAATTCAAAAATTGGTAATCCCATATTAAATGCATTTCTATAAAAAATTCTAGCAAAAGATGGAGCAACAACTGCAGCAACTCCAGCAGCTTTTAAAGCAATAGGAGCATGTTCTCTTGAACTTCCACACCCAAAGTTCTCTCCAGCAACAATGATGTCACCCTTTTGTAACTTTTTTGGAAATTCTGGGTCTGCATCTTCCATAATATATTTAGCTAAATGCTCTGGATCTGAGCTATTTAAATATCTTGCTGCAATAATGATATCAGTATCAATATTCGCCCCAAAATTCCATACTTTACCAGTAATTTTACTCATGTTTTTAGTCCTTCAAAATTAAAAAATAAATGATACATAATGATCAAATTTTATTTTTCTTTTAATAATTTTTATCTTCTTACAAAGTCGAATTTTATCTAAAAATTTAGAAATAATAGATTAAACATCAAAAATTAATAGTTATTTTAGCAATTTTGGATATAATATCTGACTTATCTTTCAAGCAAGGAACGTACAAAAAATATGAGTGCAAAAGATTTAAATAAAGAAATTGAAAAATTAGCAAAAGAGTACAAAGATTCTACATTAACTTTTGAAAAAGTTATTAAACTTTTTCCTAAAGCTCCCTCAAGTCAAAATATAAAAAAATTAATTGCTTTAATGCAATTATATAATGTAAACATGATGACATCTCAAGAGCAAGCAAAAGTTATGAATGCTGCTGAAGCTAAAAGAAGAGAAGACCAACGAAATAAAATGATTGATGGTGGTGAGGATAGTGTTTATGACTTACTAAAAAACAAAGAACTTTTGGAGTGGTCAAGATCTGATTCTCCTGTTAGAATGTACTTAAGAGAAATGGGACAAATTCCATTACTTACAAAAGAAGAAGAAATAGAAATCTCTAAAAAAATTGAGATGGGAGAAGATATAATTCTTGATGCTATTTGTTTTGTCCCATATTTAGTTGACTTTATTTTAGAATATAAAGAACCTTTAGTAAATAGAGAAAGAAAAGTTAAAGAGCTTTTTAGAAACTTCGATGACGAAGACAATGATAATGATTCAGACGATGATGATACTGATGATACTTCAAGTGATGATTCAGAAGAAGTTGAAGAGACAGAAGAAGAAACTAGTGGGAAAAAACAAAAGAAACTAGATAAAAGAGCTGAAACTATTATTGCTGCATTTAAAATATTAGAAAAAGCAAAAAAAGACTGGATAAAATTCCAATCAAAAGAAACAGCAAAATCAGATGATGAATTTGATGTTATTACATTTAATTTATCTACTGCATTTAAAAAACAAGTATTAAAACAAGCATTGATTGATTTAGGACCAACTTCTAAACTTATTACAGAAATCGTAAAAGCTATGGAAACAGCACTTAAATCAGATACAGGTTTTGACTCTGAATTAAAAAGACTAGAATATAAATTACCTCTTTTTAATGATACTTTGAAGAAAAACCATGAAAAACTTTTAGAAAATATTATTAATTTATCTAAAGTTCAAATTACATCAATGGTTCCAGAAGCAACTATGGTTTCTACTTACATGGAAATCAAAAAGCTTTTCCAAACAGCAGAAGCTTCTAAGGGTGGATTTGATTTATTACCTGAAGAGTTATTAGATGTTTTAGAACAAATAAAGCGTGGTAAAAAAATCACAGATGAAGCAAAAACAAGAATGGCGAAATCAAACCTTAGACTTGTTGTATCTATTGCAAAAAGATACACAAATAGAGGTTTACCTTTCTTAGACTTAATCCAAGAAGGAAACATTGGTCTTATGAAGGCTGTTGATAAGTTTGAGTATAAAAAAGGTTATAAATTCTCTACTTATGCAACATGGTGGATTAGACAAGCAATTTCAAGAGCCATTGCTGACCAAGCTAGAACTATTAGAATTCCAATTCATATGATTGAAACTATCAATAGAATCAATAAGATTATCAGAAAAGGTATTCAAGAAAATGGGAAAGAGCCAAATGTGGATGAAATCGCAAAAGAAGTTGGATTACCTGTTGATAAAGTAAAACAAGTTATTAAAATCACAAAAGAACCAGTATCTTTAGAAGCTCCTATTGGATCTGATGAAGATGGTAAATTTGGAGATTTTGTACCTGATGATAAAGCTCCAACACCAGTTGATAATATTATGAAAGAAGATTTACAAAATCAAATTGACCAAATATTAGCTCAACTAAATGAAAGAGAACAAGCAGTTGTTAGAATGAGATTTGGTCTTATGGATGATGCTAGTGATAGAACTCTTGAAGAGATTGGAAAAGAGTTAAGTGTTACAAGAGAAAGAGTAAGACAAATCGAATCAAGTGCAATTAAAAAATTAAAACATCCAAAAGTTGGAAAAAACCTTAAGAATTATGTAGAAAGCTAATAATTAATGACTATCAATGACAATTGGGTAGAGCAAGATTTAAATCCTATTTTATCTTTCTCTTCTCAAGGTAAAATAATACATACAAATCAAGAAGCTCAATTTTTACTTAATAGAGTAAAAAAAGAGCAACTTTATGATTTAGCTCTAAAATATGCACCTGCAAATTATGGCTTTGAAACGACATATATTAATTTAACATTTCATAATTATATTTTTTATGCCATTTCCATTACTTATGAAAATGATGATGAGATTCATATGAAATTATACAAAAGTACAAGTGTAAAACAAGATAAAAAATATGCTCCAAAGAATACTTCTAAGACAAATATTTTTACTCTCGTTGACTTAACTATATCTACTAGAAAAACAAAATCAGACATAAAATTTATAAAAAACTATGATCCTTCTATTCCTGAGTTTTTAATGGTTGCTTCTGATTTTTTGAAACTATTAAATAGTATTTATGATGCATTTGATGATAAATGTAAAATAATAAATACCTCAGTGAAATTGAAAACAGGTGAATATATAAAACTTAATGATAGAAAACACTCTTTAGTTACTATAGAGATTTATGCTGATATTTATGAGTATAATGTGGATGCAATAAAACACGATAAAAATAGAAGTTCTATGATTTTAACTTTAGAAAAAGAAAAAGCAATCATAGACTTACCTCTTATTTTAAAATAACTTTTGAACATAGCATTGCTAGTGGGACAATAAAAAGTCCTGCTAGATATGAAACTACATGAAACATCCCATTATTATTTAAGATAAAAAAACCAAATATAAGTACTACATATCCTAAAACTCTATATATTGATATAAAACTAGTAGTACTGTAAATTGTATTTTTAAATGTATTTTGTTTTACTTTAGACTTTTCTTCTTTTATTATATTTTTAATTTCAAGTGCTGTGAATTCTTTTTTCTGATTTATTTCTTCTTCATCATATAAATCATAAGGATCATCAATTTTATCAATATCATCTCTATCATTTGAAAGTTCTGAATCATAATCAATATTTTCTAATCTCTTGCTAACATTTCTTTTATATGAAAGAAATGTTGCAAGTGAGATAAACATAGAAGATATAAAAGCAACTTGAGTATTAAAAAGCCAAATATAATTATTTGACAAAATACAAAAAAGAACTACTATAAAATTTATTATAAAAAATAGTTTTGCAAATTTTTTAAATATCATATTCGTCGTATGAGCTATCCCCATGTTTTGCTCTATAAGAATATCTTGGGTCATTTTCCATTCCCTCATACTCTTTTTGGGCTCTTTTATATGCCTTATATACATTTAAAATAGCTGCTGCAATTCCTAAAAATAATCCTAGCCATAAAGTCCAAGTATAACCTGTCCATTGTTTTAAGCCATATCCAATAGCAAACCCAATAAATACAGCAACAACCATTGAAATACCTAAAGATAAATTATCCAAGGCCATTAATTTTGATTCGTGTTTTGGTTTATTACTATTTGTATTATCTTCCATAATATTCCTTATTTAATATATGAACAACAATAATCAGTTACAGTTTTAACTTTAATATCAAAATTAGAATTTGCTGGAACTTGAAAAGTTGTATCGCTTGTATATGTTTTCCACTCAGTTGAACCATTTAATTTAACTTCACATTCACCGCTTACTATTTCCATAATTTCAGCTGCTGCTGTTCCAAAATTATAAGTTCCTGGCATCATTATGCCTAATGATTTTCTCTCACCATCACTATCAACAAAACTTCTACTTGTAACATTTCCATCAAAATAAATATTTGCTTTTTTTACTAAATCAACACTTTTAAAAATATCCATTTTTTATCCTTACATATCTTTCATGATTTCATCTGCTGCTTTTATACAAGCATCAATATCATCATTTGTCATAACAGTTGAGATAAATCCTGCTTCATATTGACTACAAGCAAAATAAAAACCTCTTTTTAACATACCATGGTGAAAAGCTGCAAATCTATCAAAATTACAAGTTCCTACTTCTTTGAAGTTTCTAGGATCTATATCACAAAAGAAAAATCCGAACATACTTCCTCTTGTATTTACTTGAAATGGAATATTATATTTATCAGCCACTTCCTTTAAACCACGTGTTAACCTAACTGCTTTAGCATTTAAATCATCATAAATAGCTGGATTGGCTTTTAGTTTTCTTAAACTTGTAAGTCCTGCTGCCATTGCAACTGGATTTCCACTTAAAGTTCCTGCTTGATAAACTGCACCATCTGGACTTAAGTGTGCCATAATTTCTCTACTTGATGCAAAAGCACCTACTGGCATACCAGCACCTATTACTTTTCCAAAAGTAATAATATCAGCTTGAGGTTCTACTATTCCACTAGTACCTTTTAAACTAGTTCTAAATCCTGTCATAACTTCATCATAAATAAGTAAAGTATTATTTTCATCACAAAGCTCTCTACAAGCTTTCAAAAACTCAATATCTGCTGGAATAAAACCCATATTCCCAGCAATTGGTTCAATGATTATACAAGCTATATCCGAGCTTTGTTCAAAACACTTTTTAAGATTTTCAATATTGTTATATTCACATAAAAGTGTATGTTTAGTTAAGTCAGCAGGAACTCCAGGAGAGCTAGGTGTTCCAAATGTTGCCATACCAGATCCAGCTTGTACTAAAAGTGAATCAGAGTGACCATGATAACAACCTTCAAATTTTAAGATGTCATTTTTACCAGTAACACCTCTTGCCAATCTAATAGCACTCATAGTAGCTTCAGTTCCGCTACTCACAAATCTAACTTTATCAAGATTATCATACATCTCAACTATTTCACGAGCAAGTTCTGTTTCTAAAACACTTGGAGCTCCAAATGATAAACCATCCATTACAGTTCTTATAACTGCTTCTTCTATATCTTTATCACAGTGTCCAAAAATAAGTGGTCCCCAACTTTGAATAAAATCTAAATACCTATTACCATCAATATCAATTAAATAAGCACCTTCACCTCTTGCTATAAACGGAGGAGTTCCACCTACACTATTAAAAGCACGAACGGGAGAATCAACTCCACCAGGGATTACTTTTTTTGCATCTTCATAAGCATTTATTGATTTTTCAAACATGTACATTCCTAAATATTTTATTTTAAATTAAAAGCAATATTATACTACAATACAATTATGAAGTACATTATTCCTGCGTTAATTTTATCAATCTTTTTACATCTGTTAATTTTTAAAACATATAAGATAAAAGATAATGTAGTTAAAGACAATCCTTCGAGTACTAAAAATCCAAAAAAATCAGATATTAAATATGTAGTTTTAAAATCAATAGCAAAAAAAGTAGAACCTAAAAAAACTGAACCTAAAAAAGAAATCGCTAAAGAAAAAGTTGAAAAGAAAGAGCCTATAAAAAAGCTTCTAAAAGAGAAACCCATTTATAAAAAAGTTAAAAAGAATAATATTAATGTTGCAAAAAAAAGAGAAGCAAAAAAAGAAGAAGTAAAAAAAACAATTCCCAAACCAACTAAAAAAAGTGAAGTTACTCCAAACTACACAAAACTAAACCCTACAAAACTTCAAAAAGATACTTTAGAAGATTATTTATTAACACCTGTAAAAGATGTAAAAATGTTAGATGAACTCACCCAAAGTTATATAAAGCTATATGGAGAAGAGTATAATTCATTTACAAAAATTCAAAAAGTATTTTTACAAAAAAACCTAAAAGATATAGGAAAAATTACTGAAAAATACTTAAGATATCCAGATATTTCTGTAAGAACAAGACAAAGTGGCATGAATATAATTGAGTTTACTTTATACCCAAATGGTGACATAACTCATCCTATAATTACAAGCTCATCAGGATATGAAGCATTAGATGCAAATACCATTAAAACTATAGAAATAGCCTATAAAGATTATCCTAGACCAAAAGAACCCACAAAAATTAGAATCTATGTAACTTATACCATTTATTAATAAAAATCTTTGTAGAATATGCAAAAATTATTTATTTAAAAGAGAATTATGTTAACTGATAAAATACGAAATAAAAACAGTGGAATACTATTATATGGTATTACTCCCCCAAAAATAAAACATACTGAAGAAGAAATACAAGCAATAGCCCAAAAACATATTGAAAGGATTTCCAATCTTCCAATTGATGGCTTAGTCCTTTATGATATCCAAGATGAATCAGATAGAACAGATGAAAAAAGACCTTTTCCTTTTATTAAGACATTAGACCCTTGTGAGTATTCAAGAACTTATTTAAAAGATTTAGTTATTCCAAGGGTTGTTTATAGAGCTGTAGGAAATTATGATGAAAAGACTTTTCCAGTTTGGTTAGAATTAACAAAAGAGAATCAAGTTCATTCAGTCTTTGTAGGAGCTGCTTCAAGAGAGCAAAAAAAGCCAATGACTCTAAAAGAGGCATATAGATTAAAAAAAGAAGTTAATAATAACCTTTGTATGGGTGGAATTGCTATTCCAGAACGACACATGGTAAAACATGATGAGCATTTAAGAGTATTTTCTAAAATTGATAACTCTTGTGAATACTTCATAACACAATGTGTATATAACCTTGAAGCATCAAAAATATTTTTAACTGATTATGCAAAGTATGCAAAAGATAATGAAAAAGAAGTTGTACCAATCATATTTACATTAACACCTTGTGGAAGTGCAAAAACACTTGATTTTATGAAATGGCTTGGTATTAGTATTCCAAACTATTTAGAAGAGGATTTGAAAGCTTCTGGAAATATCTTACATGATTCTATGAAACTTTGTGTTGATATCTTTAGAGAACTTTATACTTTTGGAAGAGATAGAGGTATTCCAATTGGCTGTAATGTTGAAAGTGTAGCAATCAGAAAAGAAGAGATTGAGGCTTCGATTGAATTACTTCATGAAGTAAAAAAAATAATGGAAGAAAACTAATAAGAATAAGGCTTAACTATTTTAACTTAAGTCTTACTTTAAACTCACCTTAACCTGCAAAAAAATATAATTATACTTGAAGGTATAAAAATGAGCATAGAAGAAAAAAAGAGGACAAGAGGTCGTCCCAAAACACTTAATAAAGACAATATTTTAAATATAGGAATGAATGCTTACTGGGAAGAAGGAATAGAAAATATTTCTTTAAATGAGATTTGCAAAAGAGCAAAAGTTTCTAAACCGGGAATTTATCGTGAATTTGGAAGCGATGATGGGTTAATTACTGCTGTACTAAAACATTATCATAATCAAGTAATAAGAGAGATCCACAAAATTTTTTTACAAAATAAACCTTTTAGAAAAATTCTAGATGAGTTTATTTTAATATTAACAACTAAAAGTCAAAATCTAAATGGTTGCCTTTTTTTAAGATCAAGGGATTTAAACTATCCATTAGGAAAAGATAGTAAAAAACAAATTGAACTTATGCAAAATGAATACATAAAATCTTTTACAAAATGGATAGAGAAATCAAAAAATCAAAATGAATTTTCTAAAAATATCTCCACAGAACTTGCTGTTAATTATATTGATGCACAAGTAAGTATAGCCATGACAAGAGTATATAATGGAATGGATGTTCTAATGGTAAAAGATATGCTAACTCTTGCTTTTTCGAATTTTAAATAAAAACTTCCTTATAACTTTTAATTAAGATACTAATCGGTATTAAATTTAAGTAAATATTAAAATACTAGCTGGTATTATATTTTAATTAAAAAAAAGGACAAAATATGAAGAAAAAACTTTTTTCATCACTTCTAGTGGCAAGTATTTCAATATTAACTTTACCAAGTAATAGTTATGGGCAAACTGACATATATAAACAAAAAGCTGACCCAATTATTTTTAATAAAGATACAAAAAATAAAAAACAAAGACCTTTTATTGTAGATAAGGAAGAATACCCTTTTAAAAGTAATTGGTTTGAAAAAGATGGAACTTCAATGCATTATATTGATGAAGGAGAAGGGATTCCAATTGTTTTAACCCATGGAAATCCTGATTGGTCATTTATAAATAGAAAAATTATAAAAGCCTTGTCAAAGGAAGCAAGAGTTATTGCTTTTGACTTACCAGGTTTTGGTTTTTCAGATACTCCAAAAAACTTTAATTTTACACCTCAAGAACATACGAAATGGGTTAAAGCTTTAATAAATAATCATTTAAAACTTGATAAATATATTCTGGTTGTGCAAGACTGGGGTGGACCTATTGGGCTTACCATAGCAACTGATAATCCAGAAAAAATATTAGGGTTAGTAATCTCAAATACTTGGGCATGGGAAGCTAGTGGAAAATTAAAAGAATTCTCTGAACTTATGAAAACAGAAAAAATGAAAAAATTAGTTTTAGAAAAAAACCATTTTTCAGCTTCATTAATGCCAAGTATTCTAAATGAAACATCTAAAAATAATAAAAAAATTACAGATGCATATAAAATGCCCTTCCCTACTCTCAAAAGTAGAATCCCAACTTTAGTTTTTCCCCAAGAAATTACAAATGCAACACCTTGGTTAAATAACTTAGAATCAAAATTACCTTTACTGAAAGATAAGCCTGTAGAGTTTATTTTTGGAGAGAAAGATCCTTGGTTTGGGACATCTCAAAATGTTGCAAAGTGGAGATCTATTTATCCACAAGGAAATGTTCAGCTATTAACAAATGTAAATCATTATAGTCAAGAAGATAGTCCTGAAAGTTTCGTATATGCATTAAGAAAACTTATAAATAAAAGATAGAATTTTCTATCTTTTATTTTACAGTTGCTAAAACAAGTTCTCTCAAAGTTTTACATGCAACTGCTGTAGATATTCCACTTGCATCATATTTGGGACTTAATTCAACAACATCCATCCCAACTACATTATTTAGTTTACTTAACTCTTTTATTATATTCATCATATCATGAAAATCTATTCCACCTGGTTCTGGAGTTCCTGTTCCTGGCATCACAGAAGGGTCTAAAACATCTAAATCAATAGTAATATAGACAGGTTTGTCTTTTAATCTTTTCACACAAGATGGTAAAGTATTAAAGGTGAATTTTTCTAAATGAGTGTGTTTTTTTGCCCATTCAAATTCCTCTTTTAATCCAGAACGAATACAGAATTGATTTACTTTTCCATCACCTACTTGATCATAAATTCTTCTAATAACTGTTGCATGACTTAAAGCTTCTCCAAGATAATCTTCTCTTAAATCTGTGTGTGCATCAAAGTGTATAATATTTAAATCATCATACTTTTTACTTAAAGCTTTTACAGGAGCCAGTGAAACTAAATGTTCCCCACCAATCATAATTGGGATTTTATTTGCATCAATGATTTCTTGAACATGTTCTTGAATCATTCTTAAGGCATTTTTTTTATCTCCAAAGGGTAATTCTAAATCTCCATAATCAAATAATTTTAAATCTTCTAAATCACTGTCAAAATATGGGCTATAACTCTCTATTGCCCAAGAATCTTGTCTCATCGCAGGGGGTGCGAATCTAGCTCCTGGTTTAAATGAAGTAGTTCCATCAAATGGTGCTCCAAATAAAACTGCTTTTGATTCTTCGTAATCATTTTCAAAGCCAATAAAACTACTGTTTTGTGCTTCCATTAAAGTTTCCTTTCAAAATTATATAAATCCATAAACCTAAATGCTAATAGGTTTTCTAAAATTGCGAATATTACAATAAAATTAATAAAAGAACTACCACCATATGAAACCAAAGGTAATGGCAGTCCTACAACGGGTGCAAAACCAATAACCATAAAAATATTTACACTCATATCTAAAAATACTAATAAAGCTATTCCGGAGGCAAAACAGCGAATTACATAATCATCTGAAAAGTAGTAATTCATGGATAACAGATGCAATACAAGTAAGATATAAATCAATATAAGAAATATTGCTCCTATGTATCCATGTCTTTCAACTAAATATGCAAATATAAAATCACTTGTTGCAATTGGTAAAAATTTTAATTGTGCCTGGGTTGCATCTTCAGATGATTTACCAGTAAGCCCCCCTGAACCAATTGCTATTATCGATTGTTGGACATGGTAACTAGGTTCTTCTGATATAAAGTCTTTAATTCTTTGCTTTTGATAATCTTTTATCATGTTATTATAAATAAAAGGAGATGCAATACCTAAAACTACTATTATTGTTGCCCATATTCGCCAATTAACTCCAATAATAAATAATACTCCATATCCTACTAATAAAAGTATCAAAGCAGTACCTAAATCTGGCTCTTTTGCTATTGAAACAAAGGGAATTAGAATATATATTGAAAAGTACAAAAAGTCTTTTAAATTATATCCCCCTATTGGTGGTGGTCTATTTTTAACTAAATATCCAATCATTAATAAAAATATAGGTTTTATTAATTCTGAGGGTTGGATTGTCATATCAATAAAAGGTATTTCTATCCATCTTTGAGCACCAAGTTTTGATATACCAAATAAATTAACACATAATAATAGACCAACTCCAAGCCAATAAAGAAATGGAATAATTCTTAAGTTTCTTCTTAAGGGCAAAATAAAAACACCTAAGAATAAAAATATAGAAAGTGCATAATATCCAAGCTGTCTTTGGGCTAAATTTTCATTTATTTCACTAACTAATTGGTAAGATAATGCTATTAATGGTATAATAAAAGCAATCAAGGGATAATCAAATTGCGAAATAATTCTTTTGTCAATAAATCTCATAATGAAAGAGTATCAAAATATGCATAAAAACTTTATTGTTTTTGAAGAATCAAGATTAGATAAATTTTTGTCTGAAAAGCTTGGTGAGTCAAGAAATCAAATAGAACAACTAATAAAAAAAGAGTATGTGAAAGTTGATGATAAAATCATCATAAAAACAGGTTATAAATTAAAAGAAAATCAAGAGATCTTAGTAGAACTTCCAGAAGTTGAAGAAAGCATTAACTTTGATGTTGACTTTGATGTTGAAATAATATATGAAGATGAACATATTTTAGTTGTAAATAAACCTTACAATTTAGTTGTTCATCCAGCTGCAAGTGTAAAAGAACCTACTTTAGTAGATTGGCTAAAGACTAAAGATATATCACTTTCTACTATTAGTGGAGAAGAAAGACATGGTATTGTACATAGATTAGATAAGGGAACAAGTGGAGTTATGGTTGTTGCAAAAACAAATGAAGCACATGTGGCTTTATCAAAACAACTTGAAGACAAAACTATGGGAAGATATTATTTAGCAATAATTGATATGCCCTTAAAAGATAATATTGTAATTGATAGACCAATAGCTAGAAATCCAAATAATAGATTAAAAATGGGAATTGTTGAAAAAGGCAAAAATGCAAAAACTGCCTTTGCAAAAATTGATATTAGTAAAGATGAAAAATATGAACTAATTTGTTGTAAACTTTTTACTGGAAGAACACATCAAATTAGAGTTCATTTAAATAGTATCAATCGACATATATTAGGTGATAATTTATATGGCTTTAAGGGCGAATTAAATAAAATAAATCGGTTTTATCTACATGCTTTTAACTTATATTTAATCCATCCTATCACAAATGAAAAAATGGATTTTAAAGCAAACATAACAAACGATATAAATAAATTTTTAAATGAAAACTTTAATATGGAGACTATAAATGACAAAATGGATAAAAATTTCATCCGCTCTGCTTTTAATTTTATTGATTAGTGGTTGTAGTACAAAAAATTTAGGTGAAGGGAATAAACCTAAGATTGATGAAACATTAGAAGTAATTGATTCAAATTCTATTAGAACTATTTCAGGTATGACAGCAGTTGCCTTTGAATGGCAAAAAGTTGATGATTCAAGAGTTACTGGATATAATCTTTACAGAGCAAATTTAAATGAAGAAAGTACAAAACTAAAACTAATAAAATTTATTGAAAATAGATACTCATCTCATTATTTAGACAGTGAATTAAAGCCAAACACAAAATATGCATATACTTTTTCAAGTGGTACAGCTAATGACATAGAATCAAGACCTTCAAAAATGTTTCAAGTTATGACTTTACCAAGACCTGAAGCAATTGCATTTATTCAAGCAATTTCTAATCTTCCAAGACAAATAAAAATAATCTGGAGACCACATGAAAATGAAGCAATTAAATATTATAAGATATTTAGATCAACGCCTCAAGACCCTGATTGGGAAAAATTAGAAACATTAGATGGTAGACTACAGGCTGAATATATTGATACTGATTTAAAAGATAATGTAGTTTATTTATATAAAGTAATTGCATATACATTTCAAGATATACCATCAGAAGATAGTCAAATAGTAAAAGCACAAACAAAAGCTTTACCAGCAGGTGTTCAAAATTTAACAGCTACAAATAATCAACCTAAAAAAATAACATTAAACTGGCAACCTTCATCTTCTGTTGATGTTGTAAGATATAAAATCTATAGAAATACATCCCCGGATGGTTCATTTAGTGAATTAAAACAACTTAATACAAATACAACTAGTTATGAAGATTTTACAAATGAAGATGGGAAAAGATACTTTTATAAAATAACGACTATTGATAAGGATGGATTAGAAAGTAGTAAAGAAGTAAATCCAGTAATGGGGATAACACTTACAAAACTTAATAAACCTATTTTAACTCTTGCACAAATTCAAGGTGAAAAAGCTATATTAAATTGGCAACCAGGAGATAATAGAGCTGTATCTTACAATGTATATAAAACTATAAAAGATGGTTTTTTTAAAGTAAGAAAACAAAAGTATACAAATATTACAGACTTAAGATTTGAAGACAAAGATATCGTAAGAGGTGTTGAATATAACTATTCTGTTGAAGCAGTTGATGAAAATGGTATTGTTTCAGAAAGAACAGATGAAACACTATTAGTATTACCTAAACTATTAGATAAATAACATGCCTCACATAGTATTTAATAATAATGGTGAATTAATAACACCATCAAATAAAGATGGTGTTGATTTTAAGTTTATTGCAAAATCTTATAATGTAAGTGAAAAACCTAAAAAAACAGAGTATAAAATAGGTGTTTCAAATCAGACAAAAGATTTTTTATTAACATTAAAAGATAATAAAGAAAATAAAATAGTAAAAGCAGATAAAATAACAAGAGTTACTCCTGTTACAATTGTAAAAGATGCTTTAAATACTTATGTAAAACATACAAACGCAAATGTACTGTTTTCAAATACAAGTAATTTTTCACAAAAAGCTGAACCTCAAAAAGAGTACTTAAAAGATATAGAATATTTTGTAAATGAATTTGAAACAAGCAATGAGATTCAAATAGAGATTGGATTTGGTTCAGGAAGACACCTATTATATCAAGCACAAAATAATCCTGATGTTCAATTTATAGGTTTAGAGATTCATACTCCTTCTATAGAACAAGTACTTAAACAAATAAAAATTCTTAATATCAGAAATATAATAATTGTAAATTATGATGCTAGACTTTTTATGGAGTTTATTAAATCAAATTCAGTTGGTAAAATATTTGTTCACTTCCCTGTACCTTGGGACAAAAAACCTCACAGAAGAGTTTATAGCAATGATTTCATATATGAAGCAAAAAGAGTATTAAAGTTTACAGGAACATTAGAACTTAGAACTGATAGTAGAAAATATTTTGATTTTTGTGTTGAATTATTGACAAACCTAAGCAGTGGAAAAATTGAAATTGATATAAATAAAGACTTGCCAATATCTAGTAAGTATGAAGATAGATGGAAAAAGCAAAATAAAAATATTTATGATGTAACTTTGCACTCTTTTACTATTGATGAAGAGATTGAACCAAATAAAGATTTCTCTTTTGGAAAGATAAATAACTTAATAAAAACTTTTGAAAACATATCACAAAAAGCTGTAATTTTTGATGATTATTTTTACCACATTGAAGATTTTTACCTTATCGAAAATGAAAAAAACTCTGGACTTATTCAAATAACCTTTGGTTCTTTTAACCGACCCTTATCAAAATATTTAATAATAAGAGATGGAATTATATCTTACTATCAAGGTGAACCAATTCCAACAAGTAGTAATATAAAAGCTCACAATAAAATGAAAGAGATATTAACTAATGATTACTGCTAAAAATATATATTTAGCTTATGATGAAAATAAATTTGTCATAAAAAAAGGAACTTTTCACATAGGGCATAAAGAGTTTATATTTATAGGAGGAGCTAGTGGAAGTGGAAAGTCAACTCTAATAAAAGCAATGTATGGGGATATTGCATTAAAACATGGAAGTTTTATAATTGATAATTTTGAATTAGCACACATAGGAAATAGAAACCTAAGAGATCTAAGAAAAGATGTAGGTGTTATATTTCAAGATTATAAATTAATTCAAGAGTGGACAATAGAAGAAAACATAATGTTACCTCTTAAAATAAATGGTTACTCTCATGAAATATCAGCTGAACAAGCAAATAAACTACTAAACCATGTAAAACTTTCTCATAGAAAAGGTTATTATCCAAATGAGCTAAGTGGTGGAGAACAACAAAGAGTTGCAGTAGCACGAGCTTTAGCACATAATCCAAAAATAATAATTGCAGATGAGCCAACAGGTAACCTTGATGATTATTCAGCTGATGTAGTCTGGAACTTACTAAAAGGTGCAAATGAACAACTAGGAATCACTGTAGTTGTAGTAACTCACAGAGTACCTAAAAACTTTGGAATAAGATTTAGACAATTATCAATTGAAGATGGAATAATATATGAAGTCTCTTAAAAATACTCTTACTTTTGTCATTCCTTTAACAGTGATGCTAATAACATTTTCTATATATCTTTTAACAAATAATGTTGTTAACACTTATAAAAAAAAGATATCAAGTGACTATTCTATAGTAATAATTACTCATACTCCCTTGATAAAAGAAAACTTTGACACAATAGCTGGAATAAAAGTTGATAAAATAAATACTTTATCAAATAGAAGTATTATAGACAATGTTAAAAGTACTTTATCAAATAGTTCAATTGATTTATTAAATAAAAGATTACCACACTTTTATGAAATACATTTAAACTCTTTTCCCACATCAACTGAATTAAAGAAAATACGAGCCTCACTTCTCAATGACAAAAATATAAAAAGAATAGAAATATTTTCAAAAAACCATAATCAGATTTATCTTTTGCTTTTAATGATAAATAATATAATAATCGTATTGTTTGGATTGATACTAATATTTGTAGTAATTATTCTTTCAAAACAAGTTACTATTTGGTTTTTTGCACATAATCAAAGAATTATGATTTTTCAATTACATGGTGCTTCTATTTTATATAGTGCATCACCTGTTATAAAACATGCTATTTATGGTGCTTTTTTATCTTTTATTATTGCAGCATCATTATTCGTATTTGTTTCATATAATTTAAACATGCTTTTGCCTGCTGAATTAAATGATATTTTAAACACAAAAATTTTTGTTGAATTAGAGGTTTTAAAGCTATTTTTATTATCTTTTGGTATATCAATAGTTACAATTTTTGGAGTACTTTTTAGATATAAAATCAAAAATGCATAGACTATTATACTTAACTTTATTTATCACTCTTATCATTCACGCTAGCTCTATTGATGATAAAATACAAAATAATAAAACAATATTATCTAAAAATAAAAATGTAAAAAATAGAACTGAACAAAAAATACAGTCCTTAGCTACTCAAATTGAAGATCAAAATGAAGAGTTAAAAAAATTAGAAAAAGAAATTAATCTTGTAACAAAAGATATTAATGAGCACAAAGAAATGTTAAATGCTTCCAGAAAAAACTTAGATGAACTAAGCATCAAAGGTAAAATACTTCAAAACCAGAAAAAAGATTACGAAGAGGAATTAATAAATACTATTATTGAAGATTATTCTTCTGGTGTTGCTATGAAACTTGCAAATAAAGACTCATTACAAGAATTAACACAAAGTGAAATTTACGAAATATTATCTTCAGAAGCAAAAGATAATATGTTAAAAATTGATAATCAATATATGCAAATAACCCAAAATAAAAGTGACAATGAAAGAGAAATTAGAAAATTAAATGTTTATATTGAAAAAAGAGAAAAGAAAAAGAAAATATTAAATTATTTACTTAATAAACACTCTGAATCACTATCTTCAATTGAAGAAAAACACAAACTTTATCAAAATGAATTAAAAACAATAATAAAAAAGCAAAACTCTTTAACGAACTTACTTTCAACACTTAATATTTTAAAAGAAAAAGAGATAAAAAAAGAAGAAGAAAAAAGAAAAAGAGATAAATTATTAGCACTTAAAAAGAAAAAAGAAGAACAAAGATTAGCAACAGCTGCAAAAAACAAATCTAATAATGTACAAAAAACACAAGAATCAGTACAAAAAGACAATGCAGAAGAAATTGATTTAGATGTTAGAATTTTAGGTTCTTCTACTAAAGGTGTTAAAATTGGTAAATATAGAGGTAGTAAAACAATTGCTCCTTTAAAATCATATTCAGTTTTAAAGAAATTTGGTAAATATTATGATCCTGTTTATAAAATAAAGTTATTTAATGAATCAATTCTATTAAAAACAAATGAACCCGATGCAAAAGTTTTTTCTGTACTTGATGGGAAAGTTGTATATTCAAAACAAAATTCTGGTATGTTGGAAAACCTTGTAATTATTCAACATAAAAATGGTTTATATACTATTTATTCACATTTGGATCAAATTTCTCCGACACTAAAAGTTGGAAAATGGATAAAAAAAGGTTATGTAGTAGGTAGAGTTGATGAAACTTTAACCTTCGAAGCAATTGTAAATAATAAATATATAGACCCTGCAGACATATTTCAATAACATTAATAATAAATATATTAAAATACATTTTTTGAAAGGCAAATATGAAAAAAAATATTATCGTACAATTTTTAATTCTACTTATATTAGTTGCTATTTTTATTACAGGAATTTCACTTTATAATCTAAGAACAGTGTCAATTAAATCTTCAGTTAGCACAGCAGAATCAATATCTGAAGTGATAAAAAGTGGCTTAGCCTTGCATGTAAGTAACGATTCTAATGTAGATGAATTTTTGAAAAATGTGTCAGCTATTCGGAATATAAAAGAGTTATGGCTTGTAAGAAGTGATAATATCAAAAATCCAGAATTTGAAACAAGAAGTTTTAAAAATCCAAAAGATAACTTAGATAAAGAAGTTATTAGAAGTGGTGAAACAAAATATATTGTAAAAGAAGGCTTTATTAATACTAATGTAAGAGTTACAATTCCTTATAAAGCAGAGATTAGCTGTTTAGCATGCCATAATAATGTTCAAGAAGGTGATACTTTAGGTGCTATTAGTATAGTATTAGATGTTAGTACTTTAAAAGAGATTGGAGTTAGGTCAATCTATGTCATACTAACTATTATTTTATTAGCGGTAATTATTGTATTTTTATTTTCTAAAAAAGTATTTAATCCTTATCTTTCATTATATATGAAATTAAGAGATAATATCAATCAAGCTAAAGTTGGTAAATTTAAAAGAATAGATATTCCAAATGGTTTAACAACTGATGTAGTACAGGTAACTAATGATTATAATAACTTAATTACCATATTTAAAGATACTTCCCTTGATATTGATAAAAAACTTCAAGGCTTTGTAGGGTATAGAGATAGAACTAATCTAAATACAAATCCACTCAATGAATCAAAAGATATAATCGATAACTTATCAAATTTATATCAATTCAAAAAGCAAGTGGAACTAGATAGTACAAAAGAAGAGATTTATCAGAGAATTTCTCAAGTTTTTAAAAATAAGTTTCATTTAAAAAACTTCACTTTTTTCGAAATAGATATAAAAAAACAAAAAATGCAAAAAGTAATTAGTGAAGGAGAATCATTTTATTGTCATGATGCAATAAAAGATAATCCTCACCTTTGTAGAGCAGCAAGAACAAAAAGTGATGTTATTTCAATAGATTTTCATGAAAGTTGCCCATACTTTACTAAAAAAGATAAATTTTATTATTGTTTAAATATTGATATTGTTGAAAACCTATATTTAATTATACATTTTGTTGTGGACACAGAAAAAGAACTTGATGAACTTAAAAATAAAAGTTTATTTATAAATAGATTTTTAAAAGAAGCCAGACCAGCTGTTGAAGTAAAACTTTTAATGCAAGCATTAGAAGACTCTGCATTTAAAGATGGATTGACTCAACTGTATAATAGAAAATTTATTGAAGAACATTTGAAAAAACTTCTTCCTCAAATAAAAAGAGACAAGAAAAAAATTGGTTTATTAATGCTAGATATGGATCATTTTAAAGCAGTTAACGATGAATATGGACATGATATTGGAGATAGAGTATTAAAAAGTTTATCAAGAGTTCTAGAAGATAGTGTAAGAGATTCAGATATTATAGTTAGATATGGTGGGGAAGAATTTATGGTTCTTCTTATTGGTGTTGACTCAGAAGAAAATGCCATGAATATAGCACATAAAATTGGAACAAAAGTAAGAGAAAATGAGATAGATGTTTATGCAGGTACTACAATTAAAAAGACAGTAAGTATAGGCTTATCAATGTATCCAGATGATTCAAATCTATTTGATACTGTGGCAAAAAATGCTGATATTGCTTTATATGAAGCAAAAAGTAGCGGTAGAGATAAGGTTGTAAGATTTAGTAAAGAACAGAAAACTAGTGTAGAATTATTTTAACATTATATTTTAATAGCTATAAAAAAAGGGGATGAGTTAAAACTCATCCCCTTTTTTATTAATGTAAATCTGAATTAAGTTTTACTTCTCTAGTACTTCTCATAGCAACTGTTTGACCAGTTTGAGAATTTACTCTAAAATGAACTCCATTAACTCCAATAAAATCACTACCTTTCATTACAGTTGTAATTTCTTTACTTGGATTAATCTCTTTTAATGCAGCAACTGCTTTTTCAGAAAGTGTAACTTTTGTTCCTGGTAAGATTGTAACACCAGCATCAAGTATACAACTATCACCAATAGCAGTACCTGTACAAGAGTTTGCACCTAAAAGTGTATTTTCTCCAATTGAAACAGGTACACCATCAGTTCCTGATAAAACTCCAAGAATAGAAGCTCCACCACCAACATCAGAACCAGCACCAACTATTGCACTTGAAGAAATTCTTCCTTCAACCATAACAGAACCTTCAGTTCCTGCATTAAAATTAATATAAGCAGCTCCTGGCATAACAGTTGTTCCCGCTGCTAATTGTGCTCCAAATCTTACTTTTGAAGTTTCCAAAATTCTTGTATTATCAGCAGGGATAACATGAGATAAAAATCTTGGAAATTTATCTACCATAGTGATTTCTGGATATTGATTAGTTATTTTTAATGAAATTTCATTTGCTCTTAACCAATCTAATTCAATTGGTTGACTTCCAGTCCATGCACAATTTTCTAATACACCAAAGGCACCATTTAAATTAAGACTTCTTAATTTTGCTTTTCCTAGTGATAGTGCATAAAGTTTTAAATAAACAGATTCTACTGTTAAAGGATTTGTATCTTCAAATATAAATACCACTTTAAAATCATCAGCACTAAGACCTGAATCCAAAGGTAAAGTAGCAAGTGATGAGATAACTTGTACATTTCTATGTGCATCACCTTTTGCTTCTGGATTAAATGGTCTAAAAGCTTCAATACAAGAAGTTAAAAAATCATCTGTAACATTACATACTAATTCTGATTTAGTTGTGTCTACATCTGCTCCTGAATCTTTTAACGCTTTTAAAAATATAGCTGCACTTCCAAGGTTTTCATTCCAATTTACAACTGGATATGTTGCTTGTAAGATCTTTTCTGGATTTAATTGTCCCCTATCAACTCTAGCTATACCAAATCCTATTGGATTTCTGTACCAATTTTGTGATTGAACTTCTTCAACTAATTTTTTAAATTCATCTGCCGTATAAATCATATTATTCTGTCCTATGTAAATTTTTGTGGATTATACTATAAACTTTACTAAGAGAAAATTAAATATATTTTTTAATAAATTGTATCCATATCAATGATTGCCATTGGTGATTTTATACTATGAAGAACTTCAATTAAAGCTTTTATATTTTTAGAACGAAGTAAAATTTCATATCTATATTTATTTGATAACTTGAAAATAGGAGATTGATTTGCACCTACAACTTCAATCTTTTCATTTGATTTTAAAATATTTGTATATTTGTCAAACTCATCTTTTACTTTTAATCCATTTGTATGAGCAAAAATAATTTTTGCTAATTTATAAAAAGGAGGATATAAATCTTCTCTAAATGTAAGTTCTTCATCTAAAAACTCTTTATAATCTTTGTTTTCTAAATAAAAATCAAAGAAATCTTTATTTTGAGTTTGAATAATAACTTCACCCTCACCTCTTCTTCCACTTCTTCCAGAAATTTGAATTAATAAAGATAATGCTCTTTCTCTTGCTTTATATGAATTCATTTTTAAAACAGAATCAATCCCAAGAACAACTGCTAGTTTTACATTATGATAATCATGACCTTTAGAAAGCATTTGAGTACCAACTAAAATATCGATTTTATTATTATTAAACTCATCTAATACTTTTCGCAATTGTGTATCTGTTTTTACTTCATCCCTATCAAATCTTTTTATTTTTTTTTGAGGAAATATAAAATTTAATTCTTCTTCTATTTGAGCAGTTCCAACTCTTAGATTATGAAGAACACCTGTTTTACATGAAGGACAAGATTTAGGTATTTTTTGAGTATATCCACAATAATGGCACTTTAAGGCAAGAGAATTTTTATGTAAACTCATTGATACAGAACAAAAAGGACATTCCACTGAGCTTCCACAAGATGTACAAACTTGATATTTATAATTAGCTCTTGTGGGAAGGAAAATAATTACTTGATGATTTTGTTCTATTGTACTTTTTATTTTATTTACAATCTTAGGACTTAAATTTGATGTACTATCATCATAATTTATACTTTTTTTAGTATCAAAATATGTTTTAGATAATCTGTAAAAAGGTATTTTATGATAAGTATTTAAGGATGGTGTTGCACTTCCTAATATAGCTTGTATATTTAAAGTCTTTGAAATGTACAAAGCCAAATCTTTTGTATTATATCTTGGTTTACTATCACTTTTATATGATTCATCATGCTCTTCATCAACTATAATTAATCCTAAGTTTTTTAAGGGCAAAAACAAAGCAGACCTTGCACCTGCAACTAGTTTTATTTCACCGTATAAAACCTTTTTGATAATCTCTTCTTTTCTTTTTTTAGTAATTTTAGAGTGCCAAATAGCAACTTTTTCTTTAAATACTAATTCTAGTCTTTTTTGCATTTGAGGAGTTAAAGAGATTTCAGGCATAAGCAGAATTGCTTGTTTATTTTCATTTAAATATTTTTCTATAGTTTTAATATAAATTTCTGTTTTACCTGCACCAGTATTTGCAAAAAGTAAAGATTGTTTGTGTTCTAAACAAAATTTATATGCTTCTTCTTGTTCTTTTGATAACAGAATATTTGACTCAAATCTATTTTCATCTTTATTTTCAATTATATCTTTATCAAAAGGAATAAATAAAGATAAAGCTTCACCAAGTGAAGAAACATAATACATAGAAGTAAAAGTAGCTATTTTTATCATATCAGTAGAGTAAAAGAGATTTGTAATTGTTTGAATTGTTGTACATTTGAAAGTTGGTTTTTCAACCTCTTTTACAACTACTGCTTTAGACAATACCTTTCTTCTTTGCAAAGAGACTTCTACTAGTGTTCCAATTTCTATTTTTTCATCACTACAATAAGTCAAAGGATCTAAAGGAGATTTTAATAGTGCCAATTCATAATAAAAACTCATTGCATAAATTCTTTACAAGTTTCATCACTTTTTTTACAAGAGAAAGTACCTTCATCTCTATCAAACTCAAAAGTTATAAGCTTATCTTTTGAAATATAAGTTTTATATGTTGTTTCAGAACTCTTTATCCACTTTCCTATCTCTTTATTATTATCAGAACTTGACAAAATAACAATATCTAACAAAATATATTCATTGTAACCTATAAACAATGATTCTCCACTTGTATTTGATGAAGCATCATCTAACCTATCTAAGGTAAAGGATGAATTACCTAATAAAACTTGATCTGAATATAGCTTATTTATTGCATTATTTATAAGTATAACTTCTGATTTAATTTTAAATATATTTGATTTATCAATTGAATAAAAAAGTTTGTTAATAGCAAATGTCCCTAATAATCCAACTATTAAGACAACAATTATTATTTCTAATAAGGAAAAAGCTTTTTTCATGAAAGTTTTGGAAGTTTGCTTGAAATCTTTTCTACTTCTTCTTTAAAAGTAAAATGTTCTTGGGATTTACAAAGGTAAGCATATAAAAGTTCTTTTGTTGTGTGTGATCTATCAGGAGATAAAAATTTTGTTAGTTCCATCTCTAGTTTTGGGTCTACATTAATACTATATGCCATATTATCAATGTGAAAGGTTAGTTTTTTATTCTCCATTCTTTGCCTTTGTTAAAGTTAAAGTACTATCAATTTTTAAAAGCATATCTTGATTATTTCTAATTAATTCATCATTTTTATTTTTTAACTTTTCAAGTTCTATTGTAAGGTATTGATTTTTAGACTTTAATAATTCATAATCTTCTAATAGTTTGTCTATTTGTGTATTAAGTATTTCAGTTATTTCCATGCGTGATTTTATCTAAATTTTATAACTATTACAATAAATTTTATACATATGATGTATAATAATAAAGAAATAAATAAGGGTTATTCTATGAATATCAATCTTGTACATTTTATTGTCCCATGTATCGATGCTGTAATTGCTAAAAACTTTTATAAAAGAATTTTTAATTTTAAGTCTATTAAAGCTGAAAATAAAAATTTTATTGTAACTGTAAACGAAAAATTAAAATTTGAATTAGAAGAGATTCAAGAATATACAAATAATCATTATGTTTTTGAAGTAGATGAAATTTCTTTTGATGAATTAATTGCAAATATTAGAAAAGAAAAATTATTATTTGGTGACAATATAAGTGAATTAAATAATAAGAAAGTAAGACAAAGCTCTTCTAAAAAAGAGATATTTTTTATAGATCCAAATAGTCACCTATTTCAGATCTATACAAAAATTTCCTATTAATCTTCGATAAAAAGTTTACCTTGTTCATATAAAGAAGAAACAGCTTTCCCCCAAAAAGAAAAATATTTTAAATCTTTATCATTAATTTGAAAAGAATCGACTATTTTTTTAGTCAATTCATGTTCTTTTTTATCAAATTTATCATCAATGTGAACTAAAATCATAAGTTCCAAAATAACAATTTTTTTACTCTTTTTTGATTTAAAAGAACAAAGTATTTCATCTAAATTAAAATCTGCCTCATTGAAAAATCTTGGTTTATCAATTCCCATTTCAACACAATATTCATCTATAACATCTTGTTCTCTATTTCCATACTCACCATCAACTCTTGCTAAATGTTGAGCTAACTGCAAAAAAGCAAACTTTTCTTTAGTTTCTAATTTCATTAATAACATATATTATCTTCCCCGATTTTTATATAATGCACTTTACTATTTAACTATTAATCAATGGTAAACAGTAAAATATTTCAAGCACCTAAATATTTTGCTTTGATATCATTTGATTTTAAAAGCTCATTTCCTATACCCTCTAATGCAACTTGCCCATTTTCTAATACATAACTATAATCAGAAATTTCTAAGGCTGCATATGCATTTTGTTCTATTAATAATATTGTAATTCCATCTTCTTTTAATTTAATAATCGTCTCAAAAAGTTCTCCAATAATCTTTGGAGCAAGACCTAGTGATGGTTCATCCAACATAAGAAGTTTTGGAGAGCTCATCAATGCTCTAGCGATTGCTAACATTTGTTGCTCTCCACCACTCATAGTACCGCCTAATTGTCCCTTCTTGTCAATTAACCTTGGAAATAACTTGAACATTTTTTCTTGATGCTCTTCATAAAAAGCTTCACTTTGATTAAAAGATCCCATTCTCATATTTTCTTCAATAGTGAGATTTTGAAATACCCTTCGCCCTTCTGGAACTAAAGAAATACCCTTTTGGATTATTTTATGTGTTGGAAGTTTTGAAATGTCTAAATCATTAAAAAAAATACTTCCAGTTTTTTTAACATCATTTACAATTGATTGTAATGTTGAAGTTTTACCTGCTCCATTTGAGCCAATTAAAGAGACGATTTTCCCCTCTTGAACTTCAAAATCAATTCCTTTTACACCTTTTATAAGACCATAAAAGACTTCTAAATTTTTCACTTTAAGCATGTTTGAAATCTCCTAAATAAGCCTTAATTACTTCTTCGTCTTTGATGGCATCTTCTATTTTACCTTCAAATATAGTTTTTCCATAATCTAATACCATAACCCTATCACATAAATGATTTACAAATTTCATATCATGTTCTATTAATAAAATAGTTATATCAAATTGATCTCTTATTTTAAAAAATAGTTTTGCTAATTCATGTGTTTCTTGTGGGTTCATTCCTGCTGCTGGTTCATCTAATAAAAGCAGTTGAGGGTTTGCTGCTAATGCTCTTGCAATCTCAACTTTTCGTTGACTTCCATATGAAAGTGATGTTGCCAATTCATCTGCATAATCAGCGATTCCTAACACTTCCATAATTTCCAAAGCTCTTTGTTTTACTCTTTTTTCTTCTTTAAAAAATCTTGGCAATCTAAAAATTGTTTCTAAATATGAATATGAAGCTTGATAATCAAATCCAATAAGTACATTATCTAAAACTGTCATTGAAGTAAAAAGTCTAATATTTTGAAAAGTTCTTGCTATTCCTCTATGAACTATTTTATAAGGTTTTATTCCATTTATTTTTTGACCATGAAACTTTATATCTCCATGTGTTGGTTCATAGTTTCCAGTAATAATATTAAACATAGTAGTTTTACCAGCACCATTTGGACCTATAAGTCCATATATTTCTTTTGCTTTTACTTGAAATGAAGTATCTTTTATAGCAGTTACTCCACCAAAGTTTTTAGTTACATTGCAAACTTCTAAAATCATTTGTTTGCCTTTTTCTTTTTAAATAAATCTTTTAACTCTTTTTTCCCCATTAAACCTTCTCTTGCAAAAAGCATTACAACAATTAAAATCAAGGCAAATACAACCATTCTCATCCCTGGTAATCCATCTGTATGTATTCCCATAAAATTAATTGGTTCATCTAAGAATCTCATCCATTCTAATCCAGCCATAACCATAACCGTACCAATTATTGCTCCTGTAGTACTTCCAAGTCCACCTATTACGATGATAATTAATAATTGGAAAGTAAAGAAGAAAGTAAATAAATCTGGACTGATTGATGTTAATAGTGCAGCTAATAGTCCACCACCAACACCTTCAAAAAATGCTGATGTAGTAAAAGCCAATGTTTTTATTTTAAAAGTATTAATACCCATAGCACTTGCTGCATCTTCATCATCTCGAACTGCTTTCATAGCTCGACCATATTTTGAATAAATTATATTCAAAATAGCTAAAACTGCAAAAATAGCGATTCCACCTGTCCAATACAAATTTGAGAATTGAGGAATATCATTTATTCCTAAAGAACCATTTGTAATTTCTGGTGAATTAATAGCCAAAATTCTAATAATAAAACCAAATCCAAGAGTAACAATTGCAAGATAATCACCTCTTACTCTAAATACAGGAAAAGATAAAGATAACGCTAAAAGTGCTGAAATAATACCTGATAAAATCAAAGCCCAAAGAAAATTAGTTTGCAATGCTAGAACCCATGGGTATGGATCAGAAATATCATATTGATATAACATACCCTCACTATCAACTAATAATATTGCTGTAACATAAGCACCAATTGCAACAAAACCATTTGGTTCTAATGAAAATTGTCCAGTAACACCATTTATTAAATTATAAGAAACTGCAAGAATAATAAAAATAGCAACATTATTTATAATTCTTACTGTATATTCATCAAATACCTGTTGAGCAAACCAAGTAAACCAAATAGCAGTAATAATTATACCTAGGTTAATAATTCTTTGTTTTGTAAAAATTGAATTGTTTATCATATTAAAACCTACTCTTTTCCAAATCTTCACCCATAATACCAGTAGGTTTAAATAATAATACTAATATCAAGAATACAAAAGCAAAAGCATCTTTATATCCACCCATTTCAGGAAAAAATGCGATTACTACAACTTCTGTAAATCCAATAATAAATCCACCTAAAACAGCACCCGTAACAGAGCCAATTCCTCCTACAACTGCAGCAGCAAAAGCTTTTAATCCAACCAATACCCCCATCATAGGTTCAACAGAAGGATAATTTATAGCCCAAAATATTCCACCAACAGCAGCCAAAGCAGAACCTAATGCAAATACCAAAGATATAATCATATTTGCATCAATACCCATTAAATTGACTGTTTTTATATCAAAAGATAAAGCTCTAATTGCCATACCATATTTTGTTCTATATAAAACATACAAAATCCCTAAAAGCAATACCAAAGTTACAAGGGGAACAGTAATAGATGAAACTGAAAAAGTAACATTAGCTACTGTAAATATTTGTTCCATATAAGAAGGAACAGGAAAAGCTCGAGGAACTCCACCTACAAATACAGTAAAGGCATTTTCTAAAAAGAAAGATATTCCAATAGCAGTAATAAGTAAAGATATTTTTGGAGCTTCTCTTAATGGCTTATATGCAATTTTGTCCATTAGCATTCCAAGTACAGCAGATAAAGTAACTGCCAAAAGTACTGTAAGAGGAAAAGGTAAATCAAATACTGCCATAAAAGTATAAGCTAAAAAAGCTCCAACCATCATAATATCACCATGTGCAAAATTTATCAATCTTAACACACCATAAACCATCGTATAACCAATCGCAATAAGGGCATACATACTACCCAAACTAAAACCGTTTACCATCTGCTGCATAAACGTTAATATATCCATTAAATCTCCCAATTCATATTAATACTTTTTTTGCAATAATAAAAATAACACCAATTAATTTTACTATTACAAAAAAAGTTTAGCCTTATGACTAAACTTTTTTAATTTTCTTTTTATTTTAATTATGGATTTACAGTTGCTTTAAATACAGCTTTTCCATTTTTAATCTCTTTAATAACAGCAGATCTAGTTGCATTACCATCTTTATCAATTGTAATTTTTCCAGATACACCATCAAAATCAGTTGTTTTTTTAATTTCATTATTAATACAAATAGAATCTGTAGGGTCTTCACATCTATTCATTGCATCAATTAAAATATTGTATGTATCTGCACCTAAAGCAGAAAAAGAGTTCATTTCTTTATCACCAGTCTCTTTTGTATGAAAAGCTACAAAATCAGCTGAAGTTTTTGATGGAGGATTTGCATAATCAAAAAAGTCTGTAAACATATACCCTTCAATAGAATCTCCACCTAAATCAATAAATGTTTGATTTGCAACACCATCTCCACTAAACATTGGTTTATCTAATCCTAATTGTTTAGATTGTCTAGCAATCATAGAAGCTTCTGGATGATATAAAGGTAAAAACATAAAGTCTGGGTTTATTTGTTTGATTTGTGAAACTACAGCTTTAAAATCTTTGTCACCCGAAGTGATTTTGATTTTTTTAACAATTTTTCCACCTTTTGCTTTAAATGCATTTTGGAAAGCTTTAGAAAGACCTAAAGAATAAACTTGTGCTTGGTCCACAACTACAACAGCAGTTTTATATCCTTGTGATATTGCATAGTTTGCAACAACTTCACCTTGAAAAGAGTCAGTAAAACAAACTCTATTTGCAAATTCTCTTTTTGCAGTTAATTTATCATTTGTTGCAACTGCTGCAATAACTGGTACTTTTTTCTTATCAGCAATAGCAATTGTTTGTGCAGTGTTAGTAGAGGTTAAAGCTCCTAAAATAGCAACAACTTTATCAGATGAAATTAATCTAGTTGTAGCATTTGCTGTTTCAACTTTATCACCTTTATTATCTAATAATACTATTTTTATAGTATCACCATTTTTTAATTTTGGTTGTAGTTTATGTGCTAATTTAACGCCAAGATCTGTAACTTGCCCATAAGCTGCAAGAGGTCCAGACATAGGCATAACCGCTCCAATTTTAATCTCTTTAGCACTTAAAAGTGAACTACAAGATAAAAGTGTAGCAACACTAAGACCTAAAATTTTTTTCGATATATTCATATTACTCTCCCATTTTTTAATTGATTACTATACTATATTATAGTTTAAATATATAAATATACATAATTGAAAATCTAAGATAATTGATTTTTACCAGATTTTTTTGCTTTGTATAATTCTTCATCAGCTCTTCGTATTAGACAATTAATATCTTTATCTTCAAAATTATATTCAGAACTACCAATACTTACTGTAAATCGTTTATACTCATTTTTAGATTCACATATAGATTTAATTAATTTTTCTGCTACTATTTTTGCTCCTTGAATATCAGAATTTGGTAAAAGCACTAAAAACTCATCACCACCAAGTCTTACGATAAAATCGTTTTCTCTAATTTTATTTTGTAAAATTTCTACTAAGCCTAATAATACTTCATCACCTGCTTCATGTCCATAATTATCATTTATACTTTTAAAATCATCAATATCAATTATTAATATAGATAAAGTATTTTTTTCTCTTTTAATCATTTCAAAATATTTTTTAGAAAAATCTTCTAAAAATCTTCTATTATAAACTTTTGTCAAAGCATCTGTATTTGATAACTTTTCATGAAAAGCACGACTAGTTTCTGCATTTATTAACTCTTTAGTTCGTATATCTAACTCTTTTGCAAGATTATTGAAATTTTCATTCAATTTATCAATTTCAATAATTCCACAATTTTCTAAAGATATTTCATTTTTTTTACTTCCAAGAATTTTTGTCATATTAATTATTTTTAATATTGGAGTATTTATTAATAAAACAAAATCATTTGCTTTTTTATATAAATAAATAAAAAACAAAAAATAAAATACTACAATAAATGCAATAATTATAATACCTAAATGAATATATTCTTCTTTTAAATTTTCTACACCTTTTAACACATTGGATTCTTTAACTAATGTGATTGTATACCAAGGTAATTTATCAAGTTTATTTGAAAAAATATAATATTTATCATCAGCTTTTTTAAATTCATTCTTATAATTTTTATTTGAAACAATATCTTCTAATATATTACATAGTTCTTTATTTTTAAATAATAATAATTCTTTTTCTTTTCTAAAAACTGTATGTGATATTTTTTCATTTTTTGAGTATTTATATTCATTAAAATTTTTAATCTTAAACTCATTTTTTATTATTTTATCCATTGCAATAATATTTAAATCTTTGTCAATCAAAAAAGTTGAACCATTATAAGGAATTTTAAAATTAAGAAAATTCTCAATAATTTTATTAATAGTTACATCAATTCCAGTTACTCCTTCTAATATATTATCTTTATAAATAGGAATAAGTGCACTTATCATCCAACCTAATCCTGCCGGGTCTAAATATACATCTGTCCAAACAACTTTTTTTTGGGGATTATGTTTTAAATCTGCATTATAATAAAAAGTGTACTCTTCTACTTTTGTATCATCTGAAATAACATTATATACATCTTTTATAAAAGGGTAATATCTTGAATAATTATATCTTGAATTATAATATGCAGCTACTACTAGTTCATTATTTACAACACTTGTTTTTAAATTATTATCTAATAATTCAGTTTTATTTAGTTCGGCTTTTAGAGTATCTGTAAGATTTGCTATTTTTTTAACCCAAACGGAAGAGCCTCCATTATCAATACTTTTATAGTAAGCGCCATTTATAGTATGTTTAAATTCAACATTATTATCATTTTTTATATTATTAATTTCTTCAAAAAAGTTTTGTTGTTCATTTTGCAAATATTTTAGATTGGTTTCTATATTTTTAAAAGAAGTATTAATATCCTTTTTAATAAAAATAATTCTTTCATTAACACTCTCTTTGAGATCTTTTAAAACTAAGTTTTTACTTTTTTCTAAAATATTATTATTAGCATAAAAATATAAAATTAACAAAACTAACTCAATAAAAAAGATAGAGGATAAAGTTGTTTTAAGATAATTTTTATAAATTATCTCTTTTAATGTTGTCTTTTTCATTAATATGCCTTAGCCTAAGGTTAATATCAGTATATTATTATTTTAATTTTTAATTTTTATCTATTACTGAAATTTAATTTTTAGTTTTAAGTTAATTCATTTCTAATGACATTAAATACATATCTTCTCCATCTAATATTCGTATATTCGAAGAATCACATTTGGGACAAGTAAATTCATTTTTTTTCAAAATTGATTCTTCTTTACAGTCTTGACATTCTATGACTATTTTTTGTTTATTTATAATAAACTCACATTCATCACATATTGTTTTTTCTTTAAATGTATCAAATGCAGTTTGGAGTAAATCAGGTTCAACTCCACTTAGAATACCTATTTTTACTATTACTTTAGTAACTTTTGTGGCATTATTAGCTTTTGCGTGTTCTTCACAACTTTCTAAGAGTGATTGAACAATTGAATATTCATGCAATTTTTAATCCTTTTTAAATGTCCCATTTAAAAAGGGACCTATATATTTTTTAACTTCTTTTAACAAAGGAAATAAATTCCTTTTAAAGAAGCAAACCCTAAAGAGTACAACGAGTTGTACTTAACAGATTCTTGGTAACAATTCACCTGTTGGCAAATCAATAAATCTTTGTGTTCCCCAAGCTGTATTTAAAACTACTTTATGCTTATGTCTAGAAGTAACTTTTCCAATTACAGCTGCCTCAGTTGAAGTCTCACACGATTTTAAAACTTCTAAAGCACTATCAACTTGATCTTTTGAAATAGCCATCACAAAAGTACCTTCATTTGCTAAACTTAGAGCTTCAAAACCTAACATTTCACAAATACCACTTACCTCATCGCATACAGGTATTTTTTCTTCTTCTATTTCTATACAAATATTTGATTGTTTTGCCCACTCATTTAATACAGCACTAACTCCACCTCTTGTTGCATCTCTTAAGGCTCTTATTTTAATATCTGAATCTATAAGTTTTTTAACAACAGGCCAAAGTGAAGCACAATCAGATTTTAAACTTGTAGAAAAATCTATTCCTTCTCTAGCAGCAAAAATAGTCGCCCCATGCTTTCCAATAGAATTTGATACGATAATTACATCATCTTCTTTAATACTATTAGAAGATATACCTTTTTGTTCTATCTCTCCAATACCAGTAGTATTTATAAAAATTTTATCAACACTTCCTCTTGGCACAACTTTAGTATCTCCACTTACAACAATAGCACCATTTACCTCAAGCTCTTTTTTCATGCTACTTACAATTCTATTTAAAGTTTCAACATCAAAGCCCTCTTCAAGAATAACAGAACAAGTAAGATATTTAGGCTTCGCACCCATCATCGCTAAATCATTACAAGTACCACAAATAGCAAGTTTACCAATATTGGCACCCGGGAACTCTATAGGACTAACCGTAAAACTATCAGTAGAAAAAGCTAAAGTACCATCTTGAATAACAGCAGCATCTTCACTCTTACTTAGAATATCATTTTTAAAAGCCTTATAAAAAACTTGCGTTATAAGCTCATTATTCTCTTGCCCACCATTACCATGTGCTAGTGTTATTGTTTTAGTCATCTTTTATCCTCATTTTCTTTTGCTTTAGTTTTTAAATATAATTCTTCTACTTTTGTTCTTGCCCATGGAGTTTTTCTAAGAAACTTCAAACTTGAGTTAATAGATGGGTCAACTAAAAAACATCTAATATTTATACGATTACCTAAACCTTTAAATCCAAAATTATCCACAAGATATTCTAAGATGTCTTGTAGTTTTATACCATGAAGAGGATTGTTTTTGTTTTCAGTACTATTTGTCATTTTTCCCCTTATCAAATTCTTTTTTTGTAACTTCAATACCTACACTAAATATTAGAGGAATTTTAACTGATGCTTTTATTGAATTAAAAAAAGTTTTTTTCTCTGTCAATTTACCATTTATTTTTATTTCTTTTAAACTATCTAACAACATTACATTATTTTGTGTAATAATTTTACTATCAACTCCCAATTCAATTAAGACTCTTTTAGATTCATTTATAGTTTCATCTCTCAATTGAATTTGTTTACTTAATTCTTGAATACTAAGTTCTTTATACATCATTTGAGATTCTAAATTTTTACATTGAGCATAAAGTTTTGCCAATGATGTTTTCATTTGCAAACTTTCATCTAGACTAACACCATTTGCTAATATAGGGGCACATAAATAAGCTTTTAGTGCATCTGCAATTTTCTCTAAAGCTTCGTCTTTATTTTTAGGTTCAATTGAAAGGATTGTATCTTCACCTAATTTCTGAATACTTACATTGCTTTCGATACATAAATCATTTAAAAACTCTTCAAAATATTGTAAATATGACTTTAAAATAGATTGATATTCTTTTGGTAAATTAAAAGTTGCTTCAAAATTATTTGGTTTAAAAACTTTACGAAAAGGTAAAGATTCTTCTATCTTTATCCCTTTACTAACTTCAGTAGAATATGAACTTTTAAGCCCTGCAATTTTTACAATTTCAGAGGCATTAGATATTTTTTTTATTTCATCAGCATATAACATTCCAAACATATGAATTTCTGAAACTTTTTTTCCTGTTTTTGCATTCTCATACATTTCTTTTAAAATACTAGCAAGTTC
Organism: Arcobacter sp. F2176; assembly: GCF_004116465.1. NCBI lineage: Bacteria > Pseudomonadati > Campylobacterota > Epsilonproteobacteria > Campylobacterales > Arcobacteraceae > Arcobacter > Arcobacter sp. F2176. The sequence continues at coordinate 167,755 of NZ_PDJV01000003.1, read as the reverse complement.
ATTTTTATCCATTTTCATTTCCTATATTTAGAATAAATTGATTTAGAGTATTGTATTTTTGTTAAAATCAAGGCGGAAATAGAAATTTAGGTAGGAGCTTACAGGTAGTAAGTGAGTATCTAAATTTCTATTTTCAACGCAGAGTTTCGCCAAAAGATGATGCTCTAAATTAGATTTCCGTATTTGTAGTATGCACTACATGCACCTTCGCTTGAAACCATACAAGACCCTAATGGACTACTTGGCTTACATGCTGTTCCAAATACTTTACAATCATTTGGTTTAGCTACACCCCTCATAATACTTCCACAGATACAAAGTTTATGGTCATCTATCTTTTCATTTGGTAAGATATCTTTATATATTATCTCAGCATCTATAGAAGAGTATTTATCACTTAGTTTATATGCTGAATCTTTTATATCCCCTAAGCCTCTCCATCTAAAGTGTTCTGCTTTTGTAAAGAACTTATTATTTAACTCTTGGGCTCTTAGGTTTCCATCATATGATACTGCTCTTGAGTATTGTAGTTCTAGGTCGCATCTATTATCATTGAATTGTTTTATAATAGATAGAATTGATTGCATTACATCTACTGGTTCAAAGCCACTTACTACTACTGGCTTTTTATAATCTATTACAAACTCTTCATATATCTTAGAACCTGTGATTACACTCACATGTGAAGGTCCTATAAAAGCATCTATTTTACAATCACTACTATCAAGTAGTGCTCTCATAGGTTCTGGTACTGTTATATGATTTATGTGAAATAGTATATTATTTATTCCACTCTTGGTTACATGCTCCAATAGTGCTGCTGTCATAGGAGTAGTTGTTTCAAAGCCTATAGCAAAAAAGATTATCTTTTTTTCTGGGTTCTCATTTGCTATTTTTATAGTATCTAAAGGTGAATATACAAATCTTACATCAGCACCTTTACTTCTGGCATCTTGTAAGCTTCCCCTGCTACCTGGAACTTTTATCATATCACCTAGCGTTACAAGTATTACATCTTCTTGTAAGCTTAGTATATAAGCATGGTCTATTCTCTCTTTTGGCATAACGCATACAGGACAACCAGGACCATGTACAAAGTTAATATTTGAAGGAAGAAGTTGAGGAAGTCCATACTTCATAATAGTATGTGTATGTCCTCCACATACTTCCATGATATTTATATTACGATTGAGTTTTTTAGCTTCTTGGTCTATTAGTTTTTTTAAAGCTTTTATTGTTTTTGGATCTCTAAATCCATCGTATAAGTCTTTTAATTTTAGCTCACTCATAAACTCTACCTAGAAGGACAATTTTCTGCATTTTCAATTTCTCGCAGTCTATCTTGTTCTTCCATCTTTTCTATTATCTCTTTATAAACTTCAAGTGATGCCAAAGCATCTTCTTCATCTATTTTATTCATAGCAAAACCTATATGAATAAGTACATAATCTCCAATAACAACCTCTTGGTCTATTAAGTCTAAACTTGCACTTCGCTCTACTCCCATAGTATCTACTACACAAGTATTAGTCTCTTTGTTTATACTTTTTATTTTTGATGGTATTGATAGGCACATTTTATTTTCTCATACTTCTCTTAAAATTTATCCACTCTATTACTTTTTTAATACTCTCTTCATCTTTCGTTGATACTTCTAATATATCAACACTTGGATTTAGTTTTCTTGCATACTCTTTTTCTTTTTGAATATCATATTCAAAGTATGGTAGTAAATCTGTTTTAGTGATAAGTATTAAATCAGCACATCTAAACATAACTGGATATTTTTCTATTTTATCTTCACCTTCTGGAACTGATACTAATACTATATTTAAATGAGTTCCCACATCATATGATGCTGGACATACAAGGTTTCCAACATTTTCCACAAAACAGACATCTATATCATCTAATGGAATATCATGTAATCCTTTGTGTACCATAAAAGCATCTAAATGACAGGCACTTCCTGTTTGTATTTGAACTGCTTTTATTCCTTTTGCTGTTAATCTATCTGCATCTCTTGATGTTTCTAAATCACCTTCCACAACTGCAAATTTAAAATCAGTCATACTTGCAAAACTCTCCAATAAAGTTGTTTTCCCACTTCCTGGACTTGACATTAGATTTATACCTAATACTTTATGTTCTTCAAAGTGAGCTCTATTGTGAACTGCTTCATGATCATTTTTATCAAGAATTTTCTTGATAACTGAGATTGTTTTTGAATCATTTAATTGTGGATTATGATGAAGTGTTTCGTGTGCCGCTTGGTGAGAATGACTATCATGAGAGTGGCTATGCTCATGATCGTGATGATGATGGTCTGTTATACTACAACCGCAATCTTTACACATGTTTTTGCCTTTTAGTTTAGTTTATGAATACTTGTTCATTTACTGTAGTGTAATGCAAGTAATATAAAACCAAACTAAAATTTTATTTTCTTATGTACTTTTAGAACTAAAAAAGCATTTATTACGCAAAGTTCGCAGATGTCTCTTTTAATATATCATTTACATCTAGTGATTCACCATTGTACTTAACTATCTTTATACCTTGTGAAGTAAAAGATTTAGCTGTATTTTTACAAGCTTTTTTAACTACAACATAATCACATCCATTAAGTGCTACACCCATTTTGGCATGTTGTGCTATATGCTCTTCATCATCATGTGCATGATCACAAGCATGCTCTTCTTCTGGATGGTCATGGTCTAGGTCACTTCTTGGGTTATTTATTACAGAGTTTAAATTAAAAGAACGGAACATCCCTGTTCCACTTAAATCATATATTGCAAACTTTGGAGTATGTCCTGCATTGCTAAAGAAACTTAATTTATCGTCTTTTACGGGAATTGCTATTTTCATTATATTCACCTTTTATTTATTTATACGAGCATCATACTCTTATATTATAATATTATGCAATTTTTACTCCATAAACAATTAAATTTTTAATTTAAATGATGATACACTGCCACAAATGAAAAATATAAACAAATTTACCCTCCTTACTCTTCTTTTATTAGCAATGACAACTGTCATGTCAAATGTAGCCATAGTTACATCTTTGCCACACTTAAAAGAGTATTTTAAACATACAGCTAATATAGAATTTTATTCAAGATTGATGCTTACTCTACCTTCCCTTGCTATTGCACTATTAGCTCCCGTTTTAGGACATATTATTTTTAGATTTGGAAAAAAGAAATCAGTTCTTATAGCACTTTTTTTCTTTTCATTTTTTGGAACAGCTGGATTATATCTTGATAGCATAGAGACACTTTTGGCTTCAAGAGCATTGTTTGGATTATGTGTTGCTACTTTGATGATTGTTTCAACATCTCTTGTTGGAGATTATTTTAAAGAAGAAGAAAGACATCAATTCATGGCTTATCAAAGTGCATTTATGGCTTTAGGTGGAGTCTTTTTTGTCGTCGGGGGAGGAATGTTATCTGATATGAATTGGAGATTTCCTTTTGGCATTTATTTTATTGGAATACTTCTAATACCTTTTGTTCTAAAAAATATTAAAGAGATAAAAATAGAAGATATGCAAGAAGATGAGACTATAAACATAAGTAAAAATATTTTATTTGTATATTTTCTTGCTTTTTTTTATATGCTTTTATTTTTTATTTTACCAACTCAATTTCCTTTTTTACTTATAGAAAAATTTAAAGTAAGTGGTTCTTACGCGGGGACTATAATTGCTACTGCATTCTTTTTTAATGCTTTAGGGGCTATTGTCTTTTCAAAATTAAAAAAGATATATTCATACTCCACTATTTATATCATAGGGTTAACACTTATTGCTTTTGGCTTAAGTTTAGTAGGAATAATAACAAATGTTCATTTCTTTTTTATATCAGCACCAATATTGGGTTTTTCTGGTGGATTTATGATGACAAATGCAGTTGCATGGATGTTAAGTAAAACAAATCCTAAAAAAAGAGTCAAAAGTTCAGGATACTTCACTTCATCTATTTTTTTAGGACAGTTTCTTTCACCTATAGTTTTTCACCCATTAGTTGCTATTTTTGAAATACAAAAGTTCTTCTCTATAATAGGTGCTTCACTATTTGTAATTGTTCTATTAGTAGTAATTATAAAAAAAGTTATACAGAGATAATACTCTCTCCACTTTTAATCCAAGAGCTTAATAATTCACCTGTGTAATAAACTTGCATATTACAAGCTTGTAATTCATCTTTTACACCCAAATCTTCAGAACACTTTTGACAAGCAATTACTTCAACACCATCAGCTATCATTGCTTTTACTTTCTCTTGTACTTCTTTATCTTCACTTATAAGTTTTTGAGAAGCTCCCCAAACTAAAACTTGAACATTTTCAATCCAACCTTTTATCTTCGCATTATGTGCATATAAACATACCATACTTAATGCTGTCTCTTTATTATCACTTGCCCATAATATTTTTGCAGTATTATTCATAAATCTCTCCATAATTTAATTTTATTGATTATATGCTTTTTTACTTATCAATTTATATAAATTCTATTTTAGCTATAATTTTTTATGAATTTAACTAATTGCCCTTTTTGTAATCATCACTTACTCTATAACTTACAAGATAACTATAAAAAATGTAAATCTTGCAAAAGAAAATTCTCATTAAAAAAATTAGAAACAGATATAACTATAATAAACTATTTTTGCAATAACATAAATGCAAATAAGACAGCTCAGATATTAAAAGTAAATTATAGAACTGTTCAAAATAGATATATGCTTTTTAGAAAACTCATAGCAAACTTTTTGGATGAGGAGTATAATAATAGTATAAAAGATAATAGCTCCTATCAAGAGTATTATTACTTTACAACAAGAGAACAAAATAAAAAAAACCGTTCATTATTTGATGCTATAAATATTATTGGCTTTTATTCAAGTAAAAAAATATATACTCTACTTATGCCAAGACTTCCTAAGCATAGTATTGAGAGTAGTACAAAAGATTATGAATATTATTTAAAATGGCATAAACTCTACTCTATAAACTCCTATAAAACCCCTTTAAGTATCTTTTGGAAATACCTTGAAGAAAATTTGAAAAAATACAAAGGAGTTGATGAAAAAAATTTCTTTTATTACTTAAAAGAGTGCGAGTTCAAATTTAACTACTTACAAAATAAACAAATAAATATTTTAAAAGATTTATATTTCAAAGATTAAACTCTTACTTCAAAATAAAGGGCATATCTCTTTTAAGTGATTCAAGTAAGTCTTCATTTAAAAAGAACTTTGCAAACTCTTCTTTACTCTTATATGCTTGAGCACAAACATATCTATTTTTTTTTATAAGATCTAAAGATTCATCTATAAAATTTTTATACTCTAAATTTGATTGATAATATTCATGCATCTTTCTTAAATCATTTTCTGTAATACTATCTTTTAGCATTACAACATTATCTCCTAAAAACTCAATAACATTATCTTCATCATCTTTTAAATGGCAAAAAGCTTCAACTACATCAATAAATCTCATATCAAACTTATAGCCTTCTAAAAGTAACTGTTTTAACTGTTCTAATTTATTCTTTTGAAAATAATATTGCATCAAAAGTGATAAATAATGATCTTTTACATCACTATCACCTTCACTTAAATTCTCTTCTATTTTGTCTAAATCATCTATTATATTTGTTTTTATATTAGTTTCATGAATAATTGCACACTGTGCCATAATTTCATGTAATCTTTTATCCATTAAAATTCCTCTATTAATTTAATTATAGATTATAGCCAATTTTATTAATTTTAGGTTAAAGCAAATTAGTTAATATTTGTCAAAATAAAGGAACAAAAATGATTAAAACAGCTTTGTATAGATTTAGAATTATTTCAATAATAGAAGGATTATCTTATTTGACATTACTTTTTATAGCAATGCCTATAAAATATATCGCTGAGAATCCTTATCCAGTAAAAATTATAGGTATGACACATGGAATTTTATTCATTATATTTTTAATATTATTATATGAATCAATGAAAAAATATAATTGGAATATACGATTAACAATAGAACTTTTTATATACTCAATTATTCCATTTGGTTTGTTTTTTATTGAAAGAAAAATCAAAAAACTAGCATTAGCATAATTATAAGTAAATCTAATTTTATATTATTTAATTTCTTTTCATACAAATATATTATATTTATAGTATCATTAGTAAAACTAATATTTAAAGGAATTGTATGAACAAAAATATAGGCAAAATAGACAAGATAGTTAGAATTATTGTAGGAGTAGCCATTATAGCATATGGTTTTATGACAAATAGTTGGTTAGGTGTAATTGGATTGATTCCATTAGGTACAGCACTCATTGGATGGTGCCCATTATATTGTCCATTAAAAATAAATACAACTTGTGATAAAGATAATTGTAAAAAAGACTAGCTTTGGCTAGTCTTTTAAAAACTTTCCCAACTATCTTTATCTTCATTTACTTTTTTTATTTCTTTAATTTTTACACTTTTTGAATTATTACTTGATGTATCTTTTTTACCAATAACCTTTGCTTTTACATTATCTTTTCCAAGAAAATTTTTTGATTGGGTGTCACTAATAATTAATTTTGCTATTTCATCAGTTACCATTGCCACATGATCTGTTTCTGCTGCTACCATAGCATTTTCTTGTGTTTGTCTATCAAGTTGTGAGACAGCATCATTTATTTGCTCTATTCCTAATAATTGTTCATTAGAAGCATTTTTTATGTCTGAAATTAAATTTATTGTTTTATAAACATTATCATTTAAATTTTTATATCCATTTATCATTTCTGCCGCAATATTTTTTCCTTGATTTGCTTTTACGGTAGCTTTTTCAACTAAATTTTTTATCTCTTTTGCAGCTTCTGCACTTCTTGATGCTAGATTTCTTACTTCCCCTGCAACTACAGCAAATCCTTTCCCTGCTTCTCCGGCTGTTGCTGCTTCTACTGCTGCATTTAATGATAATATATTTGTTTGAAATGCTATTTGATCAATCACAGTAATTGCTTCACTTATAGCTGTAACTTCTGCATTTATTTCCTCTACTGCTTTTGTTGTTTCATTTGCTAAATTTTCACCTTTATTTACGGAATCTGTTACATTATTTGAAAAACTTGCCATTTTTGCAATATTTTCAGTATTATTTCTAACATTACTTGTAATCTCTTCTATTGCTGCGGCTGTCTCTTCTAATGAACTTGCAGCGGTTGTTGTACTTTTATTTAATTTATCAACATTTTTTAATAATATATCTGAACTCTGTCCTAATCTTAATCCTGTACTTTTATTTTCGATTAGCATGCTTGTTGCAGAATCACCAAGAGAGTTAATTCCATTTGCCAATTTTAGAATATGTTCTTTTAAGTCTTTTGTTGAAACTTTATTAAGATAATTATATGCGGAGTACTCTTCTATAATATTAAGTATTTTATCAACATTGCTTTCAAGATTCTCAGCCATCTTATTTAAAACATCTTTTAATTGCATTAATGCGGGATTAGAAACATTTATATCTAGTCTTTGACATAAATCCCCTTGTTCAAATTCTGAAAGTACAGCAATAGTTTCATCGATTAATTTTCTATCTTCTATAACACCTTTTTTAGTCAATTCGATATTTTTATTTACTACTTTAGCCATTTGTGAAAATTCATCTTTCCCCTTTTCACTAATCAATATTGCATCATTACTTTCCCTATTTAAAAATTTAAAGAAATTTAATAAACCATCTTCAAAACTACTTATTGATTTATCAATATTTCTTCTTAATAAAAATGATAAGAAAATTGTTGTAAAGATAATTGTACTTGTTATAGTAATAAAAATAAAAAGAGAAGAAGAGATTAAACTAGAAGTATATTCCTCATTTTTCTTTATGATTGTATACACTTCTGTAGAAAAAGCATCAAGTAATGTTCTCATTTTTTCATAAGTAGGTAGATATAACTGAAAATAAAAATCCTTTGCCTCTTCAATTTTATTTAAATTTACTAATTGAATTAATTTATCAGTATTGATTTTTGTTTTATCATATAAATCTTCAAATTGATTAAATTTTTGTTCTTCTATTTCATTGCCCAAAAGATTTCTAAACTTATCAAATCTTTCTTTTACTTGCAACAGATTTCCATTTACTCCTTCATCAATTTTATTCTTGATTTCAATGCCATCTTTTAAATTCATAATCTGTAACAATGAAATATTTGATTGATAAGAATCCCTATCTCCTTCTAATAATACAACAATCCCTGCAAATTCTTTATAACAAAGATTTAAAAAGTTATCTTTTATGCTTTTTATATTTGAGGAAACATAAATACTTGATAATACTGACAAAATAATTAAAATAACAAAAGATCCAACAATTTTATTTTTGATACTCATAATCTACTCCTAAATTACTATTTAAAACTAAAAAATAATTAATTATTTTCAATAATATTATTCCAATATATTTAAATTAATACTTTATTTTTTATATAATAAATTAATTTAATCTTAAATTGATAGTTAATTAGTGATTTTAGAATAAAAATTTTATTGGTTTATGTTTAAAGAATTAGTTTTGGAAGTATAGTTGACCAAAGGAAATTCCTTGATCATTTAAAGGAATAGTTTTAGAAAAATAAAACTTTCTTTTTAATTTTTTAGATAATTGTTCTAATAGTGTTTTATTTTGAAAAACTCCACCTGCTAAGACAATTTTTAAGTTCTTATTTTCTAAAGATATTTCACTTATGATATTTACAATCATATTTATAAACTTTGAACAAATAACTTTTTTATCTTTATCTTTTAGTATTTCTAATATTGCTTTTGATAAATCAATTTGAGTATTTATTATTTCATAAGAGTATGATTCATTTAAATTTTCATCATACTCTTTTTCTATTTGAAGCCCTGTTTCACCTTCATATGTTTGTAATTGTAAAATATTAGAAAATGAAGCTATGGCATCAAATACTCTTCCAAAAGAACTAGTAAGTGGAGTATTTAGATTTTTTTGCCACATTTTGTATAGTAATTCAATCTCATTTTTAGTAAAAGAGTTTACACAAGCATTATCTAAAGTTAAAACTTCTTCAATGGTAAAATTATCAAACAACAAAGACAAGGCAATCCGTCTTGGCTCTTTTACTGCTTTTTCTCCACCTAGGAGTTTAAAATATTTTAAATGATTGATTCTTTTATATGAGCTTCTATTTGAAATAAAGACTTCTCCACCCCAGATATTACCATCATCTCCATATCCTGTTCCATCAAATACAAAAGCTAAAACATCTTCATCTAAATCATATTCAGCCATAGTGGCTAATGCATGTGCATAGTGATGTTGAATTTGTTTTATCTCTTTGCCTTGATTCATCGCCCACTTTGTTGTTTCATAAGCGGGGTGTTTGTCACAAACAATTAATTGTGTTTTAAAGTCATAAAACTTTTCAAAGGTACTTACACTTCTTTTAAAATATTCCATAGAAACAATAGAATTCATATCTCCAATATATGCTGAAGAAATCATATTATTATTAAAACCTAAAGAAATAGAACTTTTTTGATTAGCACCAATAGCTAAATTATTTTTATTAAACTTGTTACTAGTCTTATATGAAAATGGAGCATATCCCCTTGCTAGTCTTAATATTTGAATCTCATCATTTATAACTTGCACTATAGAGTCATCACAGGCATTTATTATGTCCCTATTGAAATCTAATACATAATCAACCACATTAGACAATTTACTAAAAATATCTTTTACATCTTTTATTATTGGTTCATCTTTCAAGTTTGCACTTGTGGCTATTATTGGATTATTAAGATATTCAAAAAGTAAAATATGCAAAGGAGTATATGGCAAAAAAACACCAAGTCTATCTATATTAGGAGCTATTAGTTCACTAATTTTGCAATTAGAATTTTTATTTACTATTACAATTGGTTTTTCTTTGCAAAGAATTGTCTTTTCTTCTTTATTTGAAATATTTGTATATTTTTTTATTTCATCTATATTTTTAAACATTACAGCAAAAGGTTTTGATGGGCGATTCTTTTTTTCTCTTAGTTTTTTAACTGCATTTTCATTTGTTGCATCGCAGATTATATGAAAGCCCCCTATTCCTTTTATAGCAACTATAAATCCAGAATTTATTTTTTGAGCTATTTCTTTAATACTATCATTATTACTTATTTCATTTTTGAAATTATCATATAATTTTATTTGTGGTCCACAGTTAGGGCAACAAATTGGTTGAGCATGGTAGCGTCTGTTTGTTGGGTCTTCATATTCTTCTTTACACTCTTCGCACATAACAAAATCATTCATAGAAGTATTGATTCTATCATAAGGTACAGTATTAATTATAGAGTATCTAGGACCACAATTTGTACAATTTGTAAAAGCATATTTGTATCTTCTATTTTCAATATTTTCAATATCTTTTATACAATCATCACATATGGCAATATCAGGTGAAACTAAAGTAGATTTATTGTTTTGATTAGCACTTTGAATAATTTTAAAGTCTTCAAAGTCATCTAAAGAAGTATCTTCTAGTATGGAAATATTATCTATCTTTGACAAAATAGGAGGGTTATTTTTTAGTTCATTTAAAAAAGTATCAATACTATTCTTCTTACCTTGAAGTAAGATGTTTACACCTTTATCATCATTGTTAACATATCCATTTAGATTGAGTTTTAGGGCAAGATTATATACAAATGGACGAAATCCAACACCTTGAACAATACCTTGAACTTCAATTATAAACTTACTCATTCACTCTCTTTAATCAATTTGTATAGGAAAGTCCTTATTATAATATATTTTATAATTTTTTGTAATGCTTTTATGTACAAAAGAAGAAATAAGTTTATTAGCAAACAAGTCTCCACAAAGACTTATTCCATCAAGTTTCATTTCATCATTTACCATATCAACACAAGAAGATACAAAATGAGCAAAACTCTCAATATATCCTAAACATATTAGATTATCATTTGTTCCAGCTAGTTTATAACTTATACCACTTTGTATTAATTTATAAATATTAAATCTTCTTTTATATATTTTATCACTTTCATCTAATTTATAATCTATTCTAGGACCTTTATCACCCAAAGCATTATGTGCACCAGTTAATAAATCCACTTCAAAACCTAAAATTACTGATACAATTTTCCATATACTATAAACAGAGTTTTCATTTATAGAAGACAAATCAAAACTAAGTGCCGTTTTATAAATATCGGGAAAAGACTTTTCATAATTTAAAATAAGTTTTGCACCATTAGTATCTTTTTTTATTTCATCAAATAATTCACTCATACTAATTGGTAATTCATATTTAAATATATCTATCATCCCATCTATTTTTGTAGAATAAAGTGTCAAGCCATCTTCATGTTTTGTACTTGCATAGGTATTTAAAATAGTTTTATCAAATAAATAATTTTCACTTAACAAAACCATAAATTGTGACTTATTTTTTTCATCAAACTCTTTATATACATCATCTAAACTTTTATCATAATTTTTTGATTTTAAAACTATTACTTGTCCATTATCTAAAATAGAGATTTTAGGAATCTCAATCTTTTTATATAAAGTACTACTAATAAAAGTTAAAGATGAATCAAAAGTATCACTCTTCCAATATGCCAAAAAGTTAATATTATATTTCTCTAACTCCAAACATAATAAATACAAAATCATGTCACTTGCATATCTAACATCAATATTTTCATTTATCAAAATTTTTTTAGATTTAAAGACTTCATTTATTTTTAAATTTATTCTTGGCTTTTCAATAGATGCTAGGGCTATTATCTCTTGCTTAGATGCAATAAGAACATCTGAGATATTATTTAAATTTGTACATAATAACTTTATCTTATCTTTTTTATTTTTATCTATAGCTTCTAGTTTTGAAAAAACGAACTCACCACTTAAAGTTTTTATTTTAACTCTTTTCCCATCATTTATAAGTTTAGAGGTATATTCAAAATACTCAATATAATTTGATTTTTTTATCTCTTTTTTTCCATCAAATAAAATTAAAGCTTTTGCCTCTAAATCTTGCCCACAATCTTCGCAAAAAATAAAAGGATTATAATAGTTTTTATTACCTTTTTCTTCAACTGCTTTTAAGCATTTAGTACAAAAAGTTAAAACAGAACAGTCCAAATGATTAATATCTGGAAAAGTAGGAAATTCATCAACACTTTCAACTTCGACATTTTTTAGAAAAATAGACATTGGAAGAAATGTTGATAAAATCTTAGAAAATTCGTCTAGTATCTCTTTTGTACTTTCAACAAATAAATTTATGTGATTATTAGCTTTTGAAATTTTATAATTAATTTCAAAATTTTTTAGGCATGCTTTTATATTATGTATAAGTGTAAAATTATTTGAAAAGTATTCAAACTTATAAATAAGGACCATTTAGGATGTCCCTTTTATAACTTATCTCTGCAATATTTGTAATATATGTATCAGCTTTTTTGACACACATTTCTACATCAAATAGTTTTAAATGATTTCTAACACTATTTTCCATAGTTATAATTGAAGATTGAATCTCTTCACTTAATTCAAAAGTAGTATCATCTGCGACTCTTTTTGGAATAACTCCAAGTATTTTAGTAAAAGGTAAGTCTTGATTCATATCTATCATTTTAAGTGTTTGAAGCATCTCAACTTCATGGGCACTTCCTTGCCAATTAACACAATTGGGAATAGCATTATAATCAAAAAAATAAACATCCCCTGCACTTGCATTATTTGCATCGATACAATCAATTATAATTACTTCATCATATTTTATAATTTCGGGGATCAATCTTTGAGCCAAAGTTCCACCATCTATGATTGTAACCTTTGATTTTTTAGATTTAAAAGTATATTTTTCATCTAAATAGTGCACAAAATGTGCACCTATTCCTTCATCTTGAAAAAGAATATTTCCTATTCCTAATATTAAAATATTCATTTTTTTGCTTTACTCTCTTTTTTTTCATGTTTTTTATGCCAACTATATCCACTAAAAATAGTATCCATAGAACCACTTTTCCCATACACAGAATTAAACACTGCCATATAAATATGAATAGGAATAAATATCAAAAATATCCACATTGTAAGGTGATGCAATTCTCTTACATTAGCCAATCCACCCATAAGTACTTCTATTGGTCGAAGTAGTGGAAAAAGTAATCCAGCTAATCCATCATGATAAACATGTATATATAATATTAATCCTGTTAGAGATACTAAAAACAGAGTCATAAATATCATAAAATATGCAATAAACTGCAAAGGATTATATATACCTTTTCCTTCTGGATGAGTACCAATTAACATATAATATTTAATTTGTTTAATCCATACTCTTGGACTAATAAAATCAAAAAAGGAAACTCTTTCATTTCTACTTTGTCTATCAAAAATAAATAAATATACTTTAAATATTGTTGTTGCAATTAATACAAATCCAAAAACCAAGTGCCAGAATCTCCACAATGCATTCATGAAATTTACTGGTTCATCAGTAATATATGGTGTTAAAAAAGGTTTTGCAAGGTAAAAACCTGTCACAACTAATATTAATAAAGTAACTACTCTAATCCAGTGATTTAATCTTAAAACACCGGAAAACTCATATTTTCTTTCAATCATCTTTTAGCCTTTTAACACGAAGTGCCATAAGTTGGATCAACTTTATAACTTCCCAATTCATTGCCTTTTGTATCCATAACATGAACAGCACAAGCAATACAAGGATCAAAACTATGAATAACACGAATAATCTCTAAAGGTTGTGTTATGTCTTTTACTTTTAATCCAATAAGATTTGACTCATATGGACCTTTTAATCCCGTTGAATCTTCAGGACCTGCATTCCAAGTTGAAGGAACAACAGCTTGATAGTTTTCAACTACTCCATTTTTGATTCTTATCCAATGGCTTAACATTCCTCTTGGAACATCACCGATAAATCTACCTTTGTACTCTTTATCTTTATCGATTTTATAAGTAGTATATGTTTCTTGGTCTACTTTTAAATTTTCAATCAAGGTATCAAATGTTTCTAAACCATTTTCAATAATAGCTTTTACTTGTAAAGCTCTTGCAGCTGTTCTTCCCAAAGTAGTAAATAAAGCTTCTGTAGGAAGTCCTGTTTGTTCTAAGAATTCATCTACAATTTTAACTATTTTTTTATTTCCACTTGCATATGAAACTAAAACAGAAGCTAAAGGTCCAACTTCCATAGCTTTTCCATCATATCTAGGTGATTTTATCCAAGAATATTTACCCTTTTCATCAATAACTTTAGAGTGAACTTCTTTTCCTTGGGCTCCTATTGTCATGGCTTCACTCATACCTGTATAATTTGGATTTGTTTTTCCATCATAAGGATGTAAAGGCTCATCATCTTTATACCAAGAGTGTGTTGCTTCTTCTGTTATCAAATCTTCATTTATAGGATGAACTTTTGATAAATCACCATTTAAAATAATTCCTGTGTCAAAAAGAAATTCAGTTCTATTTAGTTGCATCTCTTTATGAGACATAAAATTCATAGTTCCAGCTTTTGCAGTAACACTTGGCTCTTTTGCATAAGCTTGTCCTGCCATTAAAATATCAGCACAATAAGCATGTTCAATGAAATTTGAAACTTCTTTGTATTTTGTTAAATATTCGGCCATTCTTGAAGGATCTAATAAATCCATTACACAAGTAACCCCACCTACTGTTAAACTTTGAGGATGTGGTTGCTTTCCTCCAAACATTGCCATAAGTTGAGCAGCAGTTCTTTGAACTTCTAAAGCTTTTAAATAGTGACTTAAAGCTATTAGGTTTTGTTCAGGAGTTAATCTAAAAGTTTCATGTCCCCAATATGCATTGGCAAATGGTCCAAGTTCACCTCTTGCAGCAAATTCTTTTACTCTATCTTTTACTTTTACTAAATCATTTTCACCAGTTGCAATTGGATACTTTGTATATTTAAAAGCCTCTTTACTAGCTTTTGCAGGATCCGCTTTTAATGCAGATGTAATATCAACCCAATCTAAACCATGTAAATGATAAAAATGTACTAAATGATCATGCATAAATAATGCTTGATTCATCAAACTTCTAGTTAGTTTTGCATTTAAAGGAGGAGTAATATTAAGGGCATCTTCTACTGCTTCAATACCAGCTCTATAATGTGAAAAAGTACATACTCCACAGATTCTTTGCATCAAAAATCCGGCATCTCTTGGATCTCTATTTTTAACTATTGTTTCTAAACCTCTCCATAGAGTAGATGAAGCAAAAGCATTTTTTATAACATTATTTTCATCAATTTCAACTTCTATTCTTAAGTGTCCTTCAATTCTAGTAATTGGATCTACTATTATTCTTTTATTTGCCATTGTTATTCCTCATCATCACTTTTTGGATTTTTAAAATTTGCTATAACTGCATGCGCTGCGATACCAACTGCTGTAACACTTAATAATCCAATACCTATCTTATCAGCAGTTGCATCAGCACCACCTCCACCAAAAACTGTGTTATAAAGTTTATCTGCAACTGGTTCTTCAAATGGCCCCATAGTATCCCAAAAATCTGGTTCACTACAACCAATACATCCATGACCTGCTTGTATTGGCCAAGACATATGTGAATTAAACTTATTTTTAGAACAGTTATTGAAAGTATAAGGACCTTTACATCCTACTTTATACAAACAATAACCTTTTTTAGCACCTTCATCTCCAAACTCTTCTACAAACTCACCAGCATCAAAATGACCTCTTCTCTCACATAAGTCATGAATACGCATTCCATAAGCCCATTTTGGTCTATTATAAGCATCAAGGGCAGGTAAGCTTCCATATAAAATATAATGCATCAGAGTACCTACAATATTTTTCTCACTAGGAGGACAACCCGGTACATTAATTACTGGTTTATTTGTAATTTTTGAAAGTCCTACTGCACCAGTTGGATTAGGAATAGCAGCTTGCACTCCACCAAAAGATGAACATGTACCAATAGCAAAAATTGCAGCTGCATCTTCACAGGCAGCTTTTGCATTTTCTTCTCCTGTTTTACCATGTCCACCAATAGTTAGAAAATGAGCACTTTCACCATGAGGAATTCCACCTTCTACCATCAAGATATATTTACCTTTGTGTTTTTCTATTGCATTCTCTAAGTTTCCTTCAGCTTGCCAACCAGCTGCTGCCATAAGTGTTTCGTGATATTCTAAAGATATATAATCAAAAATCAATGAATCGATTGTTGGAGCATCTGTTCTTAAAAGTGATTCAGAGCATCCTGTACACTCAGCCATATGAAGCCATATAATTGGTAATCTATCACTTAATTCTGCTGCTTTTGCAACTAATGGTGAAAATGACCCAGGAAGAGCTAGCATTGCAGTCATTGCACTTGCCCATTTCATAAAATCTCTACGATTAATCCCTTTTTCTATTAAAACATCAGGGATTGATTTATTATCATCTAATTTAGGAAGTTTTTCTAAGTTCTCTAATCTTTTTGATAATTTGTTAAATAATTTTGACATATCCAAAATTAATCCTTTTATAAATAAATTTTAATAATGAATAATCATTCATTATTTTTTGTATAAAAAAACCAACCCTTTAAAAGATTGGCATAAATAAATAAAAGTGAATAACTATTCATTATTAAGATACTAAAAAAACCAGCTTCAAAAAGAAGTTGGCTTTTAACTTTAAATCTTTTATTATTATAATGAACGCTTGTTCATTAATGAATATTACAAATAAGATTCTTAACTTAATCTTAACTTTATAATAAAAGTTAATTTTGTAAAATAATTATGATCATATGTTACTTATTGGTACTTTTAAAAAAATAATATTTTAAAACTCCATGTCTAATGGATATTCTTTTGGAATAATTGTATTAAATGTTTTAGTGAAAATCTTATAAGTTTTTTCTAAAAGAAGAGAATTGGAAAACATATTTCCACATAAAATAACATCATTGAAATTCAACTCTTTTTTAAGTGTATCAACTTGATTAGTAATAAATTCACTTAAACTCTCATAAAAAGAATAAGCCAATATTTCATTTGATACATCTGCCATTTTATAACTCATTATACTTTGAATGATCCGTCTATAGTCCAAATAATTTATATTATCAATCTTTATTAGTTTCATATCAATTTGTAATCCACTTTTAACATTACAATTAAAAGCAGCATTTTCAAAGTCTAAATAATCTTCTAATCCAAGTACATAAGAGGCAATATTTAAGATTGATTCAAATCCATTTATATCTTTATTTTTAAATTCTTTATTAAAGTTTTGTGAGAACTTATTTTTATAATTTATTATCAATCTTGCTGTATTTTCATCAATTAGAGATATTTCTTCCATCGCATTATTAATATCATAAATAATATTTGGAATTAAAATAATATCTCTTAGTCCTTTTCCTGGAATATTCAAGGAAATAGAACTATTATCACTGTTATATGAAAAATATATAGATACACTTGGTTTTATTCTCTTATTATTTGTTGCAAGTGTAGCTTTTATAACTCCTCCATTATCACCAAAAAATTCCTTTGAATTATTATACTTTTTGTTTAAATTATAATCATATTTTGGAAACAGAGATTTTTCTCCATTTATAATTATATTGTCACTATTAAAATAAGTAACTTTAAGTCCGTCTTGTAAACTCTCTTCTTTTACATAAAGTAAATAGTCAATACCTTCTTTTTGCAAAGCATTTGCAAAAAGTATAGTCTCTTTATCATCTGGAAGTTTTGCATATATAAAATTACTTTTTGAATACTCTTTTTCTTTATTTTCTAAAATATTGAATTTTAATTTTACTAAAGGTCTTTCAATAGAACAAAGAAGTTGTAAGTCCTTTTGATTCAAAGAAAATAATTCTGATAATTTATTTATGTTACAAATGAAAAGTTTTACTTCACAATTTTTAGATTCAAACTCTTCTCTTAAAGCTTTTGAAGGCAAAAATATATTTTTAAGTCCATTATGTGTCTCTATTTTAGAAATCTTTCCCTCTTTTATTCTTTTAATATCATTTGAAAAATCAATATTTGTATTTTCGTTTATTATATTTTTAATATCTTTATTAGTAAAAGTAAGGACATTTTGAAGTATATTTTTATCTTCAATCTCTTCTATGGATTCATCAAAATCATTAACAACATATGAATTTTTTAAAAATACTGATAAAGGTAAGGTTTCACCTAAATATTTGAAAAAGCCTTCAATTTTTTCTTCACTATCATTGCATGTTATTAAAATAAAACCGATGTATTGTTTCACATTTGCATTGATGTCATACTCTTCTATTAGATTTTCTAAAATATGTTTATAATATAAGTTTGTACTGTTAAATTCTATTTTGTAAAATAGTTTCATCTTGTAGTATCCTCTTCATTTGGTATTCGTTCATCATATTCATCGTTATATGATCCCAAGATTCCTTTACAAATTTGAGAAATAGATTTTTGTTCTTCATTCTTTTCTACTTTTATTCCTAAGTTTTCAATATCAGTAAGAGCCTGATTTATTAATCCTATAAACTTATCTTCAATAGTTTTTGTAAGTCCAATTTGAACACTAACAATATCTTCAGGAATAATACCAATTATTGTTACTTCTGCATGTTTATCTAATACAGAACATATCTCTAACATCTCTACAATTTCAACTTCATGGGCTGTTTTTCTATACTGACCAAGCCCCAACAAAACATCAGAAGGAAGTCTATAAATATCCCCTACTTTATCTTCAATAGAGACAGTATCTAAAATAATAACATTATCATACTCTTGAAAATAAGTCATCAATTTAAAACCTAAAGTTCCCCCATCAATAATCTCTATATCACCTTCAAATTTATAATTTTCATCTAAATATTTAGCAGCTAAAATACCTACTCCCTCATCTTTAAAAAGTAGATTTCCAACTCCTATTACTATATTTCTCATATATAACCTTCATATTTATTTAATACATTCAAAAACAAAACAACTTTTACTTATGGATATATTATGTAAGTAATAGAAGTTATGAGCTATGCTCATAACTTCTATTTATCTAGATTTTTAGAGTTAACTTCATCATTTATAAATTTTGTTCCACCAAATACAATATTGATGTCTCCTTCTCTCCAAAAAATCGTTCTCCAAATTTGATAATAAATATGTGAAAAAACCCACATCAATAAAAGATACATAGCTGTATGATGTGCAATTCTAACACCCATATTTCCACCAAATACCCAAAGTGTCCAGTCAGTAGAAAAATGTAAAAGCCATGGCCACCATGCTCCAATTGAACTTTGTCCTGAAGCTAAACCATGAACATACATTTGAAGTCCAGTTAAAAGCATAAATACTAATAATATATGAAAAAGTGTAAAAAACATAATATTATAACTATCACTATATGTTGAATCAAACTTTTTTCTTCTATTAAAAGTTATTAGATTGAAAAAAACTTCACAGAATTCTATAAAGTTTTTCTTTGTCGGTAAAATCTTTCTATATGGTTTTTCAAATCTAGAGAAAAGATATAAATAACCAATTAAAATAGCTGTTACATCAAATATAATTGCCACAATAAAGTGTCCCCATCTATTCCATGCCATAACATACTTATCAACAGCTGGATCTGCAATAAATGTTTGATAATATGGATGACCTATATAAAGCCCGGTTGCAACTGCAACAATCATACAAATAGCATTTGTCCAATGTATTATTCGCATGACTGGAGTCATTCTTTCAACCCTTTTAAAATTACGCACGGCAAACACCTGTTGGATCTATTTTATATACACCTAATTCTTTTCCATTAGTATCAATAATATGCACAGCACATGCAATACAAGGATCAAAACTATGAATAGTTCGTAAAATCTCTAGTGGCATATCAGGGTCTACAACTTTAGTACCTACTAAAGAAGCTTCATAAGCACCCATTCTGTTTTTATAATCTTTTGGTGCTGCATTCCATGTTGAAGGAACAACTGCTTGATAATTTAAAACTTTTCCATCTTTAATTTTAATCCAATGTCCTAAAGCACCTCTTGGAGCTTCAGCCATACCAAAACCTTGAGCATCTTTAGATACTTTATCAAAATCAAATTCAGTCCAAGTAGATAAATCACCACCTGCTGCATTTTTAGCTAATTCATCTGCCCATTCAATTACAACATCACACATCATTTCTGTCTCAATTGCTCTTGCAGCTGTTCTTCCTACAGTTGAAAATAAAACTTTTGTTGGTAAGTTTCCATTTTTTAAGAATGTTGTAACATATTTACTAATTCTTTCATCACCTTTTGCCACCCCTACTATCATTCTAGCTAGTGGACCAACTTCCATTCTATTGTCATTGTATAAAGGTGATTTAATCCAAGAATATTTATTTTTAATATCTAAATATGCAATACCATCTTTTTTCTCTTTAAAACCTGTATAGTTTGGTTTTGTTTCACCTTCATATGGGTGTAAATTTGTTTTACCTTCATACCAAGAGTGAGTCACATCTTCTGATATTTTTGTTTGGTCTAAGTCATAAACTTTTGATAAATCTTTATTCATAACTATTCCAGAAGGGAAAAGTTTAGCAGCTTCATAAAAAGATGTATCATCTAAATTGAAATCACCATAAGACATATAGTTACCTAAACCACCACCTGTTCCATCAAGGGCTTCATCAGCATACATAGTTCCTGCCATATAAACATCAGGAAGATATGCTTGTTTAGAAAATTTTTGTGCTTTTTGAATAATATCTTTAAATTCTGCTATTCTAGCTGGATTTTTAATATCTTGAACACAAGTAACACCACCTACAACAATTGATTGTGGATGAGGATTTTTACCTCCAAAAATAGCTTGTGCTTTTGCAATCTCTCTTTGTAACTCTAATGCATCTAAATAATGAGAAAGACCTATTAGGTTTTGCTCAGGAGTTAGTTTATAAGCTTTGCTTCCCCAATAAGCATTACCAAATACACCAAGTCTTCCTTGTTTTACATATTTTGTAACTCTTTCTTGAACTTCAGCAAATACATCTTCACTTGCATTCCAAGGTCTTTGACCTGAAAGTTTCGCCCATTTTTGTGCTTCTTCAACTGCTTTTTTGGGATCAGCTTCAAGTGCTTTTGTAATATCAACCCAATCAAGTGCATGAAGATGATAAAAATGTACAACATGGTCATGGATGTATAAAGCACCTTGCATCATATTTCGTACTAATCTTGCATTTTTAGGAATAGTTACTTTAAATGCATGCTCAACTGCTTCAATACTTCTTTGGTAATGAGTACCAGTACAAACACCACAAATTCTCATTGCCAAAAGTCCACAGTCTCTTGGATCTCTTCCCTTTAGAATCTCTTCTATTCCCCTAAACATTGTTGAAGAACTATATGCATCAGTAACTACATTGTTTTCATCAATTACTGCTTCAATTCTTAAGTGTCCTTCAATTCTTGTAATAGGATCTATTACGATATGCTTGCTCATTATGCCTCCTCACTTTCGCCATTATTTACTGATCTTTTACCAACAACTGCTGAAGCAATTGCATGAACTCCTATACCTATTGTAGTTGCTGTTAACAAGCCTAATCCAAATTCATCAACAGTTTTTTCAACTCCACCTGTTGGAGCTTTTATATGTGCATCGGCCATAGGTCTTTCATATGCATACTTATCCCAGAAATCAGGTTCAGAACATCCAATACACCCTCTTCCAACACCAATTGGCCAGTTTGCTCCATCATTGTATCTTATAATTGAACAATTATTAAATGTCATTGGACCTTTACATCCCATTTTGTATAGACACCAGTTATTTTTAGCACCTTCATCACCCCACTCTTCTACATATTCACCTGCATCAAAATGTGCTCTTCTTTCACAATTATCATGAATCCTATATCCAAATGCAAATTTTGGTCTAAGTAATGAATCAAGTTCTGGAACTTGGCCTGTTAACACATAATGAAGTACAACCCCAACCATATTTGCAGGGTTTGCGGGACAGGCAGGAATATTAATTACAGGTTTACCTTTAACTAAATCCATAACACCAACTGCACCTGTTGGATTTGGAGCAGCAGCTGGAATACCACCAAAAGTAGCACATGAACCAACAGCAACCACAGCTGCTGCATCTTTTGATAGTCTCATCAAGTGTTCTTGGAAAGTCTCACCTGAAGCTCCAATAGTTCCATATTGACCATTCATAGCTGTAGGAATTGCACCCTCTACAAATAATAAATATTTACCTTTGAAATGTTCAACCGCATCTTCAAGTTGAGCATCTGCTTGATGACCAGCTGCAGCCATAATGGTTTCATGAAATTCTAAAGATAATACATCAAAAATTAAATCATCAACAGTAGGTGTTGATGATCTCAATAGTGCTTCAGAGTTTCCAGCACAATCTTGCAACTCAATCCAAATCACAGGAAGTCTATTCATAAGTTCAGCAGCTTCTGCAACTAAAGGAGTAAACATAGGAGGTAACATAAGTGTTGCAGTTGTTGCACTTGCCCACTTCATAAAATCTCTTCTATTTACGCCTTCACTCTCAACTATATCAATAATATCGATATCTTTAAGAGCTGGTTGTTTTCTTAGTTTACTTAATCTAGCTTTTGTTTTTTCAAACAGATTATTGTAAAACTCTTCACCTTTGTTCGTATCCACCCTTGCAGAGTTTTGATTAAAAACTTTTTTAACCATCTCTTGAGAATCGTAAGCCATTTGTTCTCCTTAAATTAAAAAATGAATATTCATTTATTATCGTAATTTAACTTTTGCTTACTTAATTAAAACTTAATTTAGTATCTAAATAATGGGCTAGTATAGCAATAAAGTAGCATTTATATCAATATTTTTAAGCTTTATAATTATAATAATTTCAAATATTACGATAAGTTGGTACTTGATTTTACTTTAGTTCTAGGAATACATAAGTAATAGGAATTTTAACAATTTATAAAGCTTGTTACAAAACTACTCTACTTTTTGAATAAACATTCATTAATGTGTTGTACAAACAGAGCATACATCAAATGATCTTAATATAATTTTTGATTCATTTAGTGATTTAGAACCAATAATTGCTTTTTGGGCAACGCCTAATTCTATATTATTTTTTGGACCCAAATTCCAAACAGTAGGTGTAATGACATCATATTTTGTAATAAGCCCTTTATTTACACTAAGGGTGTGAACAAGTGAACCTCTACATGCTTCTACACTAGAAGTTGCAGTTATATTTTCTAGACTCTTTAAATCTATTTTAGGCTTAATATATGAGTCTTCACTTATATCTATTTGTTTTATAAGTTTTTTACTGTAGATTAAAAGATGTGCTATTTCATCAACCCTTGACATTACTCTTGTAAATGTTGAATCATCATACTTATTATGTAAGGTTGTTATAAACTCTCTTTCATTTATAACAGCTCTTGATAAGGGCCCTACTTCATAAAAATGTTTATTATATTGAACACTTTTAGACCATGTATGAGCTTTTTTATTATCTTTTTTATTTATATTAAAAGTATATTCTTCACTCTCTTTTATCTTTGCTAAATCAATATTATTAGATATCTTTTTATTATAAAGTCCAGGTTTTACATCTATCATGTCTGATAAAACTAAATGTCTATTGTGTGCCTTTCCCACTTGCTCTAGTTTTGTTTCAAAAGAGATATCAACAAAATCTCTCAAAGATGAAGATAGTAAAGTTAGTTCTTCAAAACTATTTAAAGATAAATAATTTTCAATGCTTATTCCTGCTATATCTTTTTCAAAATACTTTATTGTTTGATCAATATAGTTTTCGCAAGTTACAATATCTAATAGCGTTGGATCACTCATAACTCCACCAGGAATCATATAAGATGTATGTGGCCATTGTCCTGCATAAATTGCTAAGGCTTTGATTATTTCACTAGCACCTTTTTGTGCTCCTAGCCATTTTTCTCCTTTTAAGGGAGTATATCCCTCATATTGTTTTTTAGATATTGCTATAACATCTGGCATTATAAACATATAAAACCACTTAATATGTGAATCAATTATTTCAATAATCAATCCTAATTCCCTAAGTATTTTAGCTTTATTTGTTATTTGTAATTCGTTACCAGAATTTTTATATAAATTTTCTATTGCATTAACAGTTGCTAAAAGGTGAGCTTGTCCACATATTCCACAAATTCTTGGGGTATAAACTAAAGCATCTAAAATAGGTTTATTCTCTAAAATATATTCAAAGCCTCTAAAATTTAAAAAGTCAATTGAAGCATCACTTACTTTTTTATCTTTCCAAGTTAAATTAAGCTTTGCTTCACCCTCAATTCGTTCTACTATATCAACTGTTTTCATTATTTTTACTTTCATAAAAGTGGTTTAATTTTTGATTCAATCTAGGAATCGTAAATGTTTTAGCAACACCTGAAATTGATAAATATGCTCTTTTAGGAATTCCAAGTGGTGGCTCAAAAGGTATACCTATATGTTTTTTAGTTTCAAACATATTAAGTCTTGGAAAATCATATTCTGTACAGCCAATACAGGGCATACCAACCCTTGTTTTACTACTAACATCATTCCACAAAATTTTATTACAATTTGAGTGTGTCATTGGTCCACGACACCCTTCATTATAAAATAAACAACCCTCTTTTAATCCAAAACTTTTTGCCTCTACTTTCCACTCAAAGTACTCATTTCTAGTACAACCATGGTGAGCAAGACCTCCATACAACTCTATTGGTCTTGATTTATTATCAAGGGTAATTGAACCATTAAATTTCAAGGTAAAAAGAGTTTGAATTATCCATTCTGGATGAACAGGACAACCAGTAAGATTTATAATTTCATGGGAAAGTGATGCTTGATTTTCATTGGAAATATAATCTTTTAATCCACCAGTTTTGCCATTTTGTTCAAACTTTGCATGGATTCCTCCATAAGAAGCACAAGAACCAACGGCAATTAAAAAATTTGATTTTAAAACAAGTGCAGTTAAAACATCTGATAAATTTTTGTTAGAAATTGAAAAATAGAATTCATCATTTGTTATTGCACCTTCAACTAACAAATAATCAATTCTATCTTTTGATTCTAAAATCTCATCAAGAGTAGTATCAACAGTTAAACTAGGATGATAAATCAAATCAAAATTATTATTAAATTGTTCAAATCTTGATGAATTTGCAGATAAAAAAGAGTGGGTATTACCATTGCAAGTAATACCTTGAAGCCAAACAACTTTTGGTAAAGCTGTTTTATGCATTTTCATCATATTTTAGTGCTCTATAAATATTTTCAGCAATAGAATCAGAATATTCAAGTAAATCTTTTTCTAATACATTTTCTCCACTCATAAATGCAAATCCACCTAAACTTCCCATTAGCATACCAAATGCTGGGAAAAATTCTTGTTCTCTAAACTCTTTTTTTTGTGCACCATCATCAAGTAAAATCATAACTTCAGTTACAAATTCACCTACACACAAAAACCCCTCACACCCTTCTTTAAATACTTCTCTATTTGATAAATAAACTCTTAAAAAGTAATTTATTACTTCAGGAGAATTTTTTACATTTTTCAAATAGTTTTTAATAAATAAATAAAGTTTTTCTTTTGAAGTAATATCCATATTATTGATTTTTCTCAAATCATCTGCCATAATATTTGTAGAATATTTTATAGCAACTTTTGCTAATTCTTCTTTTGAGGAAAAGTAATTATACATATTACCAACACTCATACTCATAGCTTTTGCTATATCTGGAATAGTTGTATTATAAAAACCTTTTTTAGCGAATAGTATCAACGAATTTCTAATAATACTATTTTTTTTCTCTTCTTTTACAGACATAATTTTTTACCTTAATTTAATAATGATATATAATATTAAAATCTATGTTAATAATAAATGAATATTCACCATATTCTAATAATTAAATCTAAACATAAGAATCAAAACTCTTTTCTTTGTAATCACAATGTAATAATTTGTATTTATACTTCCGTAATTTCTTTCGAACGAAAGATTTTAAACTATATAAACGAAAGCTTATAATGAAACCAAAAGAGAGACAAGCCTATATTTTAGAAAAAGTAAGACAAGAAAAATCTGCAACAGTAGAAAAATTAAGCAAGATTTTTTCTGTATCTGTACAATCTATTAGAAAAGATATAAATTTTTTATGTGAAGAAGGACTTTTAAGAAGAATATATGGTGGTGTTGAAATGGCACTTCAAAAAGATAATATATCATATGATAGTAGAAAAATAATTCATTATGATGAAAAAAAAATCATTGCAAGATTAATTGCTAAACAAATTCCAAATAACTCTTCTTTATTTTTCTCAATTGGTACAACTCCTGAAATAATTGCAAAAGAACTAATCAATCACAAAAATCTAAAAATCTTTACAAATAATTTAAATGTGGCTCTTGTATGTTGTGAAAATTCCTCTTTTGAAGTAACACTTCATGGTGGATTATTAAGAAATAAACACAGAGACATAGTGGGAAATGATATTGAGAAATTTTTCAGTTCATATAGTGTTGATTTTGGAATATACGGAGTTGGTGCAATAGAAGAAAATGGTTCATTATTAGATTTTACACAAGAAGAGTGCCAAGCTAGGGAAGCCATAAGTAAATCTAGTAAAAAAGTGTTTTTAGTGGCTGATTATTCAAAATTTACAAGAAATGCCTACATAAGAAGTGGAAATATATCAAATGTTGATTCTATCTTTTGTGATAAAAAACCTCCTGAAAATATCTGTAAATTATTAGAAAAAAACGGCGTAGAAATAAACTATGAAAATGAATAGAGGAAATATTTAATGTCATCAATACAATTAAAAAATATAACAAAAAAATATGAAGAAAAAATAATTATAGAAAATTTAAACTTTACAATAAAAGAAGAGAGTTTTACAGTTTTATTAGGACCTTCAGGATGTGGAAAATCTACCACTTTAAGAATGATTGCAGGACTTGAAGAGATAAGCTCAGGTGAAATTTTAATAGATGGAAAAGATGTATCAAAACTACAATCTTCTAAAAGAGGTATCTCTATGGTATTTCAATCTTATGCTTTATTCCCTCACTTAAGTGTAGAAGAAAATATTCTTTTTGGATTAAAGGTAAGAAAAGTACCTAAACAAACCCAAGAAAAAAGGTTGAAAAAAGTTGTAAAACTTGTAGGTCTTGAAGGATTATTGGATAATAAGCCCTCACAATTATCAGGTGGTCAAAAACAACGAGTTGCATTAGCTCGTGCTTTTGTAGCAAAAAATAAAATATGTCTTATGGATGAACCCCTATCAAATCTTGATGCAAAATTAAGAAATGAGATGAGAATAGAGATAAAAAAACTACAGCAACAACTAAAAATGACAGTTTTATATGTAACCCATGACCAAACAGAAGCTATGAGTATGGCTGACCATATTATTTTATTAAATAAAGGAGAAATAGAACAACAAGGAACACCACAAGAATTGTATGAAAATGTTGCTTCCACTTTTGTGGGCAAGTTTATAGGAACTCCACCTATGAACATAATAAAAGTAAAAAAAGAAGGTACACAAATCTATATAGATGACCAAGAGTTTAAATCTACTTACTCAAACCGTATTTCCAATAAAACAAATTACTTTGGTATAAGACCTGAAGATATTTTCTTTGTAGAAAAAGATCAAGGTATAGAAGCAAAAGTTGTTTTTCAAGACTATCATGGCTCTGACACAATATTGGGTATTCAAACACTTAATAATGACTTAGAAAAACCAATTTTAGTGCGAAGTGATAAAAAAAATAGTTATCAAACTGGGGATAGGGTTTGGGTAAATTGGCAGGAATCAAAGATTAATTTTTTTGATTCTTTTGGTGAGAGAAGAGAAATCTTATCTTAAATAGTATTTTTAATAATAGGAAATAAAATGTTAAAACTTATGAAAAAAGTTGCTATGTATAGTGTTATAGGTGCAAGTTTGCTAACTAGTGCAAATGCAGATAAAACAAAACTAACAATGTATTATCCTGTATCTGTGGGTGGGCCATTAACAAAAATAGTTGATTCTATGGTTAATGATTTTGAAAAACAAAATCCAGATATTGATGTAAAAGCAATATATGCTGGTAATTATAATGATGCAAGAATTAAATCACTTGCAGCCCTAAAAGCTGGAGAACCTGCCCAATTAGCCGTAATGTTCTCTATTGATGTTTACGACTTAATTGAGCAAAATGCCATTGTATCTTTCTCTGACCTTGCAAAATCCCAAGAAGATAAAAAATGGCTAAAAAGTTTTTATCCAGCTTTAATGGAAAATGGTACAACTTTAGGGAAAGTTTGGGGTATCCCTTTTCAACGTTCTACCATTGTAATGTATTATAACAAAGATGCATTTAAAAAAGCAGGTTTAGATCCAAACAAACCACCAAAAAATTGGGATGAAATGATTTCTATGGGTAAAAAACTTACAAATGATAAACAATGGGGATTAATGATTCCTTCAACTGGTTATCCATATTGGATGTTTGGAGCACTTGCTAAACAAAATGGTGAAGTCCTTATGAATGGTGAAGGAACAAAAACTTATTTCAATAATCCAAAAGTTATTGAGGCCTTACAATACTGGAAAGATTTATCAAGCAAATATAAAATTATGCCAGAAGGTACAATTGAATGGGGAACACTTAGAAAAAATTTCTTAAGTGGTAAGACTGCTATGATGTGGCACTCAACTGGTAATTTAACAGCTGTTAAGAAAAATGCAACTTTTGACTTTGGTGTTGCTATGTTACCAGCAAAAGAAATGAGAGGAACTCCAACAGGTGGAGGTAATTTTTATGTGTTTAAAAATACAACACCAAAACAAAAAGAAGCTTCTTTAAAACTAATCAAATTTATGACTAGCCCTGAGAATTCTGCAAAATGGTCAATTGGTACGGGATATATTGGTATTTCAAAAGCTGCTTATGAAACACCTGCACTTAAAAAATATGTTGAAGAGTTTCCTCCTGCAAAAGTTGCAAGAGATCAATTAGACTTTGCAACTGCTGAATTATCTACTTACCAAACTGGAAGAGTTAGAAAGATATTAGATGACTCTATTCAAGCTGTATTAACAGATAAAAAAAGTGCCAAAGATGCATTAAATGATGCTCAAAACCAAGCAACAAGATTATTAAAAGATTATAAATAAGGAAGATTATGAGACATGTTTACGGTTGGTTATTGTTATTACCTGGATTTATTTTAATTGTTGCATTTACACATTATCCAACTGTAACAACATTTATTAACTCATTTTTTTCTAATCAAACAGTACTCAAGCCCAGAAGATTTATTGGGCTTGATAACTATGAGTATATGATACATGATCCAATATTTATGCAAACGCTTAAAAATACACTTTATTTTTCACTAACAACGGTTCCTCTATCAAT
Source organism: Arcobacter sp. F2176 (assembly GCF_004116465.1). Taxonomy (NCBI): domain Bacteria; kingdom Pseudomonadati; phylum Campylobacterota; class Epsilonproteobacteria; order Campylobacterales; family Arcobacteraceae; genus Arcobacter; species Arcobacter sp. F2176. The sequence goes on along the minus strand of NZ_PDJV01000003.1, from coordinate 138,179 downwards.
CATGATAGCTTTAGCAATGGCAATTTTTGTTCAAGAAAAAATAAAAGCTAGATCAATTGTAAGACTTGCATATTTTACTCCTACAATTTTACCTATGGTTGCAGTTGCAAATATTTGGCTGTTTTTTTATGCTCCTGAAATTGGTTTAATAAATCAAGTTCTTCACTACTTTGGATTTAATGAATACAATTTTTTAGGAGATAGAGATTTAGTTTTAGGTTCAACTATAGTTATGACTGTATGGAAAGAGGCAGGATTTTTTATGATATTTTATCTAGCAGCACTTCAAGGTATATCAAAAGAATTGTACGAAGCTGCAAAAATTGAGGGTTCATCTTCATGGATGACATTTACAAAAGTTACTTTTCCTCTTTTGATGCCTACAACCTTTTTTGTTATGATTAATGCTTTGATTAACTCATTTAAGATGATTGACCATCTGTTTATACTTACAAAAGGTGGTCCAGATAATGCCTCAAATTTATTACTATATTATATTTATGATGTTGCCTTTTCATTTTTTGATTATTCATATGCAGCAACACTTACTATTGTGTTACTTTCAATTTTAATCATTATTTCATTAATTCAATTTGGATTAATTGAGAAAAAAATTCACTACAAGTAGAGACTATGAAATTATTACAAAAGATATCAACTTATACTTTAGCCCTTATATGGATACTTCCTTTATTTTATACTTTTTGGGCTGCTTTTCATACGGAACAATACTCAGCAAACTTTGATTTATTTGCACCTTTAAGTGTTCAAAGTTTTTATGATGCTTGGAATCAGGCACCATTTTTACACTATTTGATAAATACATTTACTTTAGTTACAATTATATTAATAGGTCAAATGATATTATGTACCCTTGCTGCATATGCTTTTGCAAAATTTGAATTTTATGGTAAAAATGTTGCTTTTTTTCTAGTACTCATGCAACTAATGATTATGCCAGAAAATTTGATTTTAGAAAATTATAAAACTATTTCATATTTTAATTTAGTAGATACAACATGGGGAATGGCATTACCTTATATTGCTTCAGCTTTTGGAATATTTCTTTTAAGACAAACATTTAAAACTATACCAAATGAGCTTGATGAAGCAGCTAAGATGGAAGGATGTTCTCCAATAGGGATTTTATTTAGAGTTTATATTCCTCTTTCGAAGCCTACATACTTAGCTTATGCTTTGGTATCTGTTTCTTATCATTGGAATAATTTTTTATGGCCACTTATTATTGCAAATTCAAACAATGTAAAACCTCTTACAGTTGGATTAGCAATATTTGCAGCTCCTGAATCGGGAGTTCAATGGTCTACAATATCAGCAGCAACTTTGATATCAGTTGCACCTTTATTATTAGCATTCTTGATTTTTCAAAAACAGTTTGTTAATTCATTTTTACATACAGGAATTAAATAATGTACGAAGCTTTAAAAAATATTACTTTTATTATATTTGATTTAGATGGGGTATTTTATAGGGAAGAGCAAAGTTTAGAGGGAACAAAAGAGATAATTGATTATTTGAATAAAGAAAATATTCAATACTGCTTTTTTACTAACAACTCCAATTATAAAATTCACAGATATAAAGAAAAACTCTTAACTTGTGGTGTTGATGTAAGTGAAAAAAATATTTTCACTACAACAAAACTAATTGAACACTATTTATTTGAAAATAATTTAGATAATATTTATGTTCTAGGAAGTAAACAGTTACAAGAAAATCTATATGAGAAATATAAAAGAAATGATAAAAATCCTGATATAGTAATACTTGGGATGGAAAATAACATTACATTAAAAGATATATCAAATACTATTAATTTAATAAGTGAAAATACACAAATAATAGCAGCCAATCCAGATAAACTAATTCCCCTAAAAGATGGCTTTGAGTTAGAGTGTGGAGTTTTGATTGATATAATTGAAGAGTATACTAAAAAAATGGTTCAAGTTATAGGTAAACCAAGTCCTTATGGTTTTGATACTATATTATCAAAGTTTGATAAGCAAAAGTGCGAGACTCTAATGATTGGTGATACTTTTGAAACTGATATTTTAGGGGCAAAAAATGCAAATATATCTGCTGGTTGGATAAATTCTGGTAATAAATTACCATCTAATACACTTGATTTTGATTTTATGAGTTTTAAGTCTTTGATAGAATTGAAAGAAGAAATAAAAAAAGCAAAGAGGTAAAACCTCTTTGTCTTTCTATTAAGAGTGAACTAAGTTAGTTAACTCATCACCTGATAATAAGTGGAAATTTAAGTATTTATAAATATCATCTCTTTTTTCAGGAGTGATTTTTTTAGGAACCATATCAAGGTATTCTTCTTTTGTTGGAAGTCTTCCTAAAAGTGCTGCTAATGCTGCAACTTCTGCAGAACCTAAATAAACTTTAGAATCTTTACCCAGTCTGTTATCAAAGTTTCTAGTAGATGTACTAAATACAACTGCACCTTGACCAACATTTGCTTGGTTACCCATACATAATGAACATCCTGGTATTTCAAGTCTAGCACCAGCTGCTCCAAAGATTGAGTAATAACCCTCTTCAGTTAATTGTTGTTGATCCATTTTTGTTGGTGGTGCAACCCAAAGTTTTGCAGGAACTGGACCTTCACCTTTAAGTACTTCACCTAAAGCTCTAAATAATCCAATATTTGTCATACAAGAACCAACAAATACTTCATCAATTTTTTCAGTTGGTCTTTTTGGATCAGCTAAAATGTTTGTTAAAGTATCAACATCATCTGGATCATTAGGACAAGCTAATAATGGCTCAGTGATTTCATTTAAATTGATTTCAATAGTTGCTAAATACTCTGCATCTTCATCTGGAGTGATTAATTCAGGATTAGCAATCCATTCTTTCATTTTATCAGCTCTTCTTTGTAAAGTTCTAGCATCTTGGTAACCCTCTTCAATCATTTTTTCAATTAAAGCAATATTTGAAGATAAGTACTCAATAATTGGTTCTTTATCCAATTGAATAGAACAAGCTGCTGCACTTCTTTCTGCTGCTGCATCTGAAAGTTCAAATGCTTGCTCAACTTTAAGTTGTGGAAGACCAGAAATTTCGATTACATTACCTGCAAAAATATTTTTCTTACCTTTTTTCTCAACTGTTAATAAACCATCTTTAATAGCTTGGTAAGGGATAGCATTAACTAAATCTCTTAATGTAATTCCTGGTTGTAATTCACCAGTAAATTTAACATGTACAGATTCAGGCATAGTTAAAGGCATCATACCAGTAACCCCTGCAAATGCAACAAGACCAGAACCAGCTGGGAATGAAATACCAATTGGGAATCTTGTATGAGAATCTCCACCAGTACCAACTGTATCTGGTAAACATAATCTATTTAACCAAGAGTGAATAACACCATCACCTGGTCTTAAAGTAACACCCGCTCTTGAAGTAATAAATTCAGGAAGTGTATGTTGTAAATTAATGTCTGATGGTTTTGGATAAGCAGCAGTATGACAGAATGATTGCATAACCATATCAGCACCAAAAGATAGTGCAGCAAGTTCTTTAATCTCATCTCTTGTCATAGGTCCTGTAGTATCTTGTGATCCAACAGTTGTACAAATTGGCTCAACATACATACCAGGTTTAACACCTTCCATACCACACGCTCTTCCTACCATTTTTTGAGCTTGAGTATAACCATTAGTTGAAGCTGCTGGTTGAGATGCAGTAATGAATAAATCAGAAGCTTCTAAACCTAAAGCTTCTCTAGCTTTTGCAGTTAATCCTTTACCAATAATTAATGGAATTCTTCCACCTGCTCTCATTTCATCTGTTAATGTATTTGGAGATAAAGTAAATTCAGAAACAACTTTTCCCTCTTTTAATATTTGTCCTGCATAAGGTTTTACAGTAATAACATCACCAGTTTCTAGGGCATCTACATCTGCTTGAATTGGTAAACATCCTGAGTCTTCTGCTGTATTGAAGAAAATAGGAGCGATAATAGAACCAATAACAACTCCACCTGTTCTTTTATTAGGAACACCTGGAATATCTCTACCCATATGCCATTGAACAGAGTTAATACCTGATTTTCTAGAACTTCCAGTTCCAACAACATCACCAACGTATGCTAAAGGGAAACCTTTTTCTTTAAGTTCAACCATTTTTTCTAATGGTTTTTCCATTCTTGATTGTAACATTGCAGTTGCATGTAATGGAATATCAGCTCTTGTAAATGCTACAGTTGCAGGAGATAAATCATCTGTATTTGTTTCACCAGGAATTTTATAAACTGTTAAAGTAATTTCTTCTTCTAATGCTGGTTTGTTTGTAAACCATTCACCATTTGCCCAAGATTCAATAATCTCTTTAGCATAATTGTTTCCAGCATCTGCTAAATCTTTTACATCATTGAATGAATCATATACTAAAATTGTATTTTTTAATTGTTTTGCTGCATCTGCTGCAGTTTCTTCTACTTTTAATGCATCAACTAATGGAAGGACATTAAACCCACCCATCATTGTCCCTAAAATTTCAATTGCTTCAATCTTAGAAATAACAGAACAGGTAACATTCCCTTGCACTACATCATTTAAAAATGCAGCCTTTACATATGCAGCATCATCTACACCTGGGTTAATTTTATTTTTAAACATATCTAATGCGTAATCTGAATCTTCTACAGTATTTGCTTTTAATAGTTCAACCAATTGTGCCGTTTGATCAGCAGTCAATGCCAATGGAGGAAGACCACCTTCATTAAGTCTCTCTTGCGTATGTGCTTTATAATCAGCGATTAAACTCATATATCTCTCCTAATTAATTTGTAATTGATTATAGCATATACCCAAGCGTATTAATGTACAATTCTTGATATGAATTGTACAAGTTTAATTTGTGTATATATAAGTTACAAAAAAAACTTTCATCTAGCTTAAAATACTCTACATAGGCCTTTTGTCAATATTTTTACTTTTATTTCTTAGTGATTTTTTTCTATTGATTTTTTGCCATTTGTCTATGTTTTGTGCTTTCATTCTTATATTGTACAATTTTTGTACAATATAAACTTAATTTTTGATTTTAAGTATAAATGTTATATTCTTCTTAAATATAATTATTAATTAGAACATTTCTGTTATTTTTTTGTTATAATGATACAATATTGTTATATTAGTTAAGGATTATGACATGAATTCATATAGATTTTCTACTTACAATGAAATGTTTGACTATCTAACAACTACTTATGATAATCCTACTTTATTAAACTTCATAAATGCAAATAATAAATATGAATCAATATCAGCATTACAATTCAAAGAAAAAGTGATTTGCTTATGTGCTGCTTTACAAAACTTGGGTATAAAAAAAGGCACAATGGTTGCTGTTTTTGCAAAGTCTTCTCCTTTTTGGTTGATATTTGATTTTGCACTTCAACAACTAGGAGCAATATCTGTTCCCATATTTGCCAACATCTCAACAAAAAATCTAAACTTTGAACTTAAAGATTCAAAATGTAAATATATCTTTATAGATGATATAAATAGAATAAATGACATAAAAGAAGAGATTATTTTCATCACCCATAATTTTTGTATAAAAGAGAAAAACTATTACAATTTAGATGAAATAATAGTTATGGGAAAAGAGATTTGCAATAGACTTGAATATGTAGAGCATAAACCAAAAGAAGATGATATTTTTTCTATTGTTTATACAAGTGGAAATACAGGTAATCCAAAGGGTGTTATTTTAAGCCATAAAAATATTATCTCCCAAGTAAAAGATATAAATGAATTAATTCAATTAGATAAAAAAGAAGTCATCTTATCTATACTTCCCCTTGCTCATATTTTTGAAAGAGCTGTTATGAGTTACTATATCTCAAGGGGTGTTTCTATTTACTTTATAGATGATATTACAAACGTAGCAACTTTGATGAAAACTGTCCGTCCAACAATGATGACTGTAGTACCAAGACTTTTAGAGAAAATATATTACAAAATAAAAACAAATATATCTGACAAACCATTTTTTAGTAAACTAATTGCTTCTTTTGCCTTTCACTATGCACTAAAAGAGAATATAAATAAAGACTCAATCTTATTTAAATTTTTTGATAAACTTGTTTATTCTAAATTTAGAGAAATATTTGGTGGAAGAATCAAGTGGCTAGTTTCAGGAGGTGCTCCTTTAGAAAAAAATATTTATCAATTTTTCTTAAATATTGGAGTTCCACTATATCAAGGATATGGTATGACTGAGTTTTCCCCAGTAATCTCTACAAATTATCCTGGGGCAAATCGTGTGGGTACTTCTGGTAAAGCAATGCCAACCGCAGAAGTTAAGATTGAAAATGAGGAACTTCTAGTAAAAGGTCCTTCTTTGATGAAAGGATATTTAAATAATGAAGAACTAACTAAAAAAACTATTGATGAAAAGGGTTGGCTTCATACAGGAGATGTTGCTTCAATTGATGAAGATGGATATATTTATATTCAAAGTAGAAAAAAAGATATATTTAAAACCTCTACAGGAGAGTATGTAAATGCAATTCCAATTGAACAAGAACTTTCTAAAAATAAATATATAGAGTTTGCAGTTTTAATATCAAGCAATAGAAAATATACTACAGCCTTACTTTTTGTTGACCATGAACGATATACTCAACATGGAAAATCAAGTAACTTAACTATAGAGGAGTATTTTAAACAAAGTAGAATTCAAAAATCTATACAAAACCATATAGATAGATTAAACAAAAAAGTAAATAAATGGGAAATGATTATAAAATATAAACTAATAACAAAACAAGCCACAATAGAAGGTGGAGAGTTAACCCCTTCTATGAAAGTTTGTAGAGAAGCAATTGAAAATAAATATAAAGAAGAAATTCAAAGTATGTATTAGGAGCTTAAAATGCGTGAAAGAATAGCGATAATTGATGGATTAAGAAGCCCAGTAGCAAAAGCAAATGGGAAATTAAATAATGTAAGTGCTGATAGCTTAGGTGCAATTATTGCAAAAGAGTTAGTTCTTAGAAATAATATACCCTATGATGATTTTGATGAAGTTATTATTGGAAATGTTGCCCAACCAGCAAATGCAGCAAATATAGCAAGAGTTTTAGCTATGAGAGCTGGTTTTCCTAAAAAAACTATTGCATATACTGTTCATAGAAATTGTGCTTCAGGTATGCAAGCCCTATCAAGCTCAATTGAAAAAATATATACAAATCAAGGGGAAATATATCTGGCAGGTGGAGTTGAATCTATGAGCAATATTCCCCTATTCTTTTCAAACCAATTTAAAGATTTTATGACAAAATTTACCTATGCAAAAAGTGCAAGTGAAAAACTAAAACTACTTACAAGTTTTCGGCTTAGTTTTTTAAAACCCACTATTGGATTAATTTCTGGATTAACAGACCCTATTTCTGGGAAAATCATGGGAATTACTGCTGAAAATCTTGCAAATGAGTTTAAAATAAGTCGCCAAGCCCAAGATGAATATTCATTACAATCACACTTAAAAGCACAAAAAGCAATAGAAAGTGGAATTTTAAAAGATGAAATACACCCTATTATGACAAAAGATTCTTCAATCATGGATGATGATGGAATTAGATTTAATCAAAATATCGATGCTTTAAAAAAACTTCGTCCTATTTTTGATAGAACAAGTGGAACTGTAACAGCTGGAAACTCATCTCAAGTTTCAGATGGTGCTTGTATGATGATATTATGCTCTGAATCAAAAGCAAAAGAGTTGGGTCTTGAGCCAATAGGTTTTATAAAAGATTATGCTTATGCTGGTCTTGATGCCAATAGAATGGGCTTGGGTCCAGTTTTTGCCACAAAAAAACTATTTGATAAAACAGGTGTCAGTCTAAAAGATATAGATTTAATAGAACTAAATGAAGCTTTTGCCGCGCAAGTTATTGCAAACCTTGAAGCTTTTAAATCAAAAAGTTTTTGTAAAAAAGAGTTTAACTCTGAGCCTCTTGGTGAAATAAATGAAGAGATATTAAATGTAAATGGAGGAGCAATTGCCATTGGTCATCCAGTTGGTATGAGTGGAGCTAGAATTGTGCTTCACACAATAAAAGAACTTAAAAGAAAAGGCCTAAAAACTGGTCTTGCTACACTTTGTGTTGGTGGTGGGCAAGGTGCAAGTTTTTTAGTGGAGGTATAAAATGAATAATTTAAATTTAGAAATAAATAATGATATTGCAACACTAACCTTTGATTTAAAAAACACAAAGGCAAATAAACTATCTTTTGAAGTATTAAGTGAACTAGACAATGCCTTAGATGAGATAAAACAAAATAGTAAAATAAAAGTTCTTGTTATTGATAGTGCAAAACCTACTATCTTTATTGCAGGTGCTGATATTAAAGAGATAGAGGCTATGAGCACAGAAGAAGAAGTTTATGAGCAAATCACAAAAGGTGATAATATCTTAACTAAACTAGAAGCCTTAAGTATACCAACAATAGCATATATTAATGGAGCTTGTATGGGTGGAGGTTTAGAACTTGCTTTATGTTGTAAATATAGAGTTGCTACTACAAATGAAAAAACAAAATTAGCCTTTCCTGAGATAAAACTTGGATTTTTTCCAGGTCTTGGGGGAACACAAAGAGCTCCAAAACTTGTAGGGCTTATAACTGCCCTTGAGATGATTTTAACGGGTAAAAACCATGATGCTAAAAAAGCATTAAAAATGGGTCTTGTGGATGAAATATTTGATAATGGACAAAAAGAGTTTAAGTTAAAAGAGTTTATTACAAAAGTTCTTGAAAACAAAGTTCAAAGGAAAAAACTACCTTTTGTAAATAATCTTATGGAAAAATTTTCTTTCACAAGGGCATACATTTACAAAAAATCATTACAAGGAATAGAGAAAAAAGTAAATAGAGATTTTAAAGCACCTTATACTGCTTTAGAAGTTATACAAAATACTTTTACTGAAAGCTTTGAAAAAGGCATTGACATAGAAGCAAGAGCTTTTTCACAACTAGCAGCAACAAAAGAATCTAAGTATATGATAGAGTTATTTTTCATGTTTGAAAAACTAAATAAGAACTTCGAAAAAACACCAACTCCAATTTCAAATGTTGCGGTACTTGGAAATGGGGTAATGGGTAAAGGAATTATTTGGTTATTTTCAAAATTTCTAAATGAAGTAAGAATCAAAATAAGAAAAATAGAACAAGCCAATGACATCATAAGAGATGTTGCAAAACTATATGATAGTTCTATAAAAAGAAGAAATATGAGTCAAAATCAAGTTGATTTTAAATTAAATAAAGTCTCTTATACTGATAAATTTAATGGATTAGGTCAAACTCAACTAGCATTAGAAGCTATTATTGAAGATGAAAATGCAAAAAAAGAGGCTTTTAAAGAGTTGGAAGAAATTCTTGATAAAGAAGCAATTATTGCAACAAATACTTCCTCTATCTCCATAGAAAAACTTGGAAGTGAACTAAAAAATAAGAAAAACTTTTTAGGAATACATTTTTTTAATCCTGTAAATATGATGCCACTTGTTGAAGTTATCCCTTCATCACACACTTCTAAAAAGACTATAAATAGAGTAATAGAGTTATTAACTACTTGCGGGAAAACACCCATAGTAGTTGGAGATTGTGCAGGTTTTATCGTCAATCGTATTTTACTTCCATATATCAATGAAGCTGCTTTTATACTTGAAGAGGGGTCAGATATTAAAACCATAGATAAAATTTTAAAAGATTTTGGTTTACCTATGGGACCTTTTATTTTAGCAGATACTGTTGGTATTGATATAGGTTTTAAAGTAGCAACAATATTGCAAGAATCATATGGTTCACGTATGACTGTAGCTCCTATAGTTACAAAAGTGTATAAAGACTTAAAGTTATTAGGTAAAAAAGACAAAAAAGGTTTTTATCTTCATAACACAAAAAACTTAGAGATAAATGAAGAAATTACAAAACTACTTCCAACAAATAGAAAAGAATTTACCCAAAAAGAGATAATTGAACGATGTATGTTTATTATGGTAAATGAAGCCTCAAGATGTTTGGAAGAAGGTATTGTAAATGACCCAAAAATTATAGATTTTGCTATGATTACAGGTACAGGTTTTCCTCCATATAAAGGTGGGATTTGTGCCTATGCAAATGACATGGGAATTTCATATGTTGTAGATGAACTAAAAAAATATGAAAAAGTTTTTGGGGAAAGATTTAAACCAAGTTTATTATTAGAAAAATTAGATAAAGAGAATAAAGATTTTAAAACAGGGGAAGAATTATGGAAGCATTAGCATTTGTACTTATACTTATTATTTTTGGATATTTTTCATATCCATTGATTTTATGGTTTGGTTTTATTGGTGTATATTCACTAATATTTTTTGATACAAATATTTTATTTTGGGTTATATTTGCCATTTTAGCAGTAACCTTTATAATACAAAAAAATAGAATAAAGATTATTACTTCTCCTTTAGTTAAGTTTATTATGAAAAAAGGATTATTACCAAAAATATCTGCTACAGAAGAAGCAGCCCTTCAAGCTGGAACAAATTGGGTTGAATCTGATTATTTTAAAGCAGATATAAACTTCAAAAGAATAAAAGAAGAGTATGTTACAAAACTTACAAAAGAAGAGCAAGATTTTATAAATAATGAAGTAAATGAACTATGTTCTATGACTACAGATTGGGAAATATTTCAAAATAGGGATTTAAGTCCTGAGGTTTGGAAATTTATAAAAGATAAAAAATTCTTTGGAATGATTATTCCAAAAGAGTATGGTGGTTTAGGTTTTTCTGCAACTGCCCATTCACATGTAATAGAAAAACTTGTTACAAGATCACAAGTATTAGCTATTACTATTATGGTGCCAAACTCTCTTGGACCTGCTGAGTTGATTTTAAAATATGGAACACAAGTACAAAAAGATAAATATCTTGATGACTTAGCAAATGGTAGACAAGTTCCTTGTTTTGGACTAACTGAACCAAATGCAGGGAGTGATGCTACTTCAATTACTTCAAGTGGTGTTATATTTAAAGATGAAGATAAAAAAATAAAAATTAAACTAAATTTTGAAAAAAGATATATAACTTTAGGAAATATTGCAACTCTTATCGGTATTGCTTTTCAACTACACGACCCAGAACAAATATTAGGTGAGAAAAAAGATTTAGGTATCACTTTTGGATTACTTGATTCTAAATTAAAAGGAATAGATAATTCAAGACGACATGACCCACTTGGTATTCCATTTGTAAACTCTCCTTTATTTGGCAAAGATGTAGTTATTGAAATAGATGATATTATAGGAGGAATTGACGGTATTGGACTTGGTTGGCAAATGCTTGTTGAGTCACTATCTATTGGAAGAGGAATATCACTTCCAAGTGTTTCTTTAGGAGGAAGTAAACTTGCTTTAAAAGTAGTATCTTCATATTCACAAATTAGAGAACAATTTGGACTTAGTATTGATAGATTTGAAGGTGTTGAAGAAAAAATTGCAAAAATTGCAGCCTTTACTTATATGTTAAATGCTTCAAGAAACTATACCCTTGATGCAATAGATAATGGAGTAAGACCAGGGGTTATAAACTCTGTTATGAAATACCATGCAACTGAAAAATTTAGAGAAGTGATAAATGACTCTATGGATGTAGTAGGAGGAAGTGGAATTATAAGAGGTGAAAAAAACTTATTAGCCCATGCATATTTTGCTCTTCCCATTTCTATTACTGTTGAAGGTGCAAATATTCTTACTAGAAATTTGATGCAATTTGGACAAGGATTAATTAAATCACATCCTTATATTTATAAAGAGATACAAGCTTTAAATAAAAATGATGTGGAAGCTTTTGATGAAGCATTTTTTTCTCATATAAAACTTGTAGTTAAAGCTTTTACTAAAACTATTACTTGTTATTTCACAAGAGGATATTTCTTAAAAACACAAGGAAATTTTAAAAGATACAAACAAAAACTTATTTGGGCAAGTTCAGAGTTTACACTATTGAGTAATACAACTCTTGCTCTTTTAGGACCAGCTCTTAAAAAAAGAGAAAACATCTCTGCTAGATTTGGAGATATGCTTTCATATATGTATTTAATAACTGCAACCCTTAGGGAGTTTGATAATAATCCTAAAGAAGAAGATAAAGATTTAGTAAATTATATATGTAACTATGCCTTTGAAGAGATTCAAAAAGCAAAAGAGAATATCTTATATAATCTTCCTATGTTAAAAGTTTTCTTACCATTAGTAAGGTTAAATCCATTAAGTGTAAAAGCACCAGATAAATTAAATGAAAAGATTGTAAATAACTTAAAAAATGAAGCATATCTAAAAGAACTAACTTCAAGTGTATTTGTATCAAGTGATGCAAAAGATAGGTTAAATATCCTAGAAAAAGCGATTGAATTAAACAATGAAACAAAACCAGCTTTTATAAAAATAAAATTGGCTATTAAAAATGGTGATATAAAAAAAGACTCTTTAGAAAATATGTTTGAAGAAGCCTTAGAAAAAGGAATTGTTGATAAAAATGAGTTAGCACAATTAAAAAAAGCAAATAAACTAAAACAATCAATCATAGAAGTTGACTCGTATAAAGCAAGAACATACAAAACAATGAGATAAAAAGATGAAAAAAGATTTGCTTATAAATTCAAGTGGTATTTTGCTAAATATTTTAGAAAAAATATTTGATGCAAATATAGAGGTCAAAGGCATAGAAAATATTCCAAAAGATAATCCTAAAATATTTGTGGCAAATCATTTTACAAGAATGGAAGCTTTACTTGTGCCTTATGCTTTATATGAACTTACAAATAAAAAAGTAGGTGTTATTGCTGATGATAGTTTATTTCACACTTATTTTGGAGATTTTTTAGAAGATATTGGAGCAATGCCAAAATCATCGCCTTTTAGAAATAATACTATTATTGGTGATTTAATTACAGGATGTAAAGATTGGTTGATTTTTCCAGAAGGATTAATGGTAAAAGCTAAAGATATATCAAAACAAAAAAATCATTTCTGTGTAAAGATAAATGGAACTTGCCAAGTTGTACATACTGGTTCTGCTTTTTTTGCATTAAATTCCCAATTATTAAGAAATGATTATTTTAATAAAAAAATCAAAAATTTCAAGAAATTTCAACACAAATATTTCATAAATGAATGTAAAGATATAAAAGAACAAGAGACAATGATTGTACCTATTAATATCTCTTATTCAAATCTTCGCACTGGAAAAAACTTTTTACTTGATATGGTTTCCAAATTTATGGATAATATTGGAGAACACTTTTTAGAAGAGTTAGAAATAGAATCAAATATTGTTTTAAATTCTAAAATCACAATTCAAATTCTAAAACCAATTAGCACCCAAGATATTTTGAAAGATATTTATAAAAAAGAGAAGAATCACAATAATATAATAAATAAATATAGATATGAGTTAACACATCGTTTTATGGATAATATTTATAAAAATTTAAATATAAATTTTGACCATATATTTGTACTTATTATTTTTTTATATCCTAAAAAATCAATCAATAAAAACCATTTAAAAAGAATGATTTACCTTCTATGGAATCAACTTAAAGAAAACTTATTTTCTTATAATATTGAACAAGAAAGTAATATTATAAACCTCATTTCCTATGAAGAGTTTCTTCCCTTTGAAAATATTTTAAAAATTGCTCTAAAAGACAACATAATTTTAGAGGACAAAGTTAACTATTTTTTAAATAAAGATGCTCTTTTAAATAGTTATACTCACCATACAATTCGTCTTAAAAATATACTTCATGTAATTTTAAATGAAGTACTAATAATAGATAAACTAAATATTTTAGCAAAAAACTTAGTTTTAAAAGAAAAAGAAGAGATAGATAGACTGCTTCTTTCTACTTTAGAGAAAGAAGAACATGATGAATTTGAATCTGATTATGAAAAGTTTAAAGATTTTCCTAATATAAAAGATAAAGAAATAGGAAGACCAAGATATTATAATCATGCTGTTTCAGATGTTTGTATTATAACTTTACATGGTTTTTCCTCATCTCCAAAAGAAGTAGAACAATTAAGCAAGTTTATTAGAAGTAAAGAGATAAACGTCTACTCTCCAAGATTAAAAGGGCATGGAACTGTTCCAGAAGATTTGCAAAATACTACATGGAAAGATTGGTATTTATCCCTTTCAAGGGCAATTATAATTGCTACATTAAAACACAAAAGAATTATTATTATTGGATTTTCAACAGGAGGACTTCTTTCTCTTCTTAGTACAAAAAAATGTTATATGGAATTTGCTGGAATTATTTGTATAAATACAGCTTTACATTTAAATGATATACGAGTTAAAACTCTACTTCCAGCGGTCTCTTTTTGGAATGATTTAGTAAATAGTGTACATGCGAATAGTTATGCAAAAGAGTATATAGATAATCACGCTGAAAATCCAGATATAAATTATGATAAATTTTATATCAAAGCCATAGAACAATTAAGTAAATTAATGGTAAAAACAAGAGAAAATCTTAAAAATATACAAAGCCCTATTTTAATAATTCAAGGAAAAAATGATCCAGTTGTAAATCCAGCATCTGCTTATGAGATATTTGAAAAAATAAAATCCAAAGAAAAAGATTTGGTTATTTTAGAGCGAAAAAATCATGTTATTATTAAAGGCGATAATACAAAAGAGTTATATGATGAGATTTATAAATTTATAAAAAAAATAGAAGAGTAATAATGATTATAAAAGAGATAGAGAATAAAATACATACACAAATACCAATGACAAAACTTATGAAATTGGAATTAAAAGATTTAAATGAAACACAACTTATCACAACTGCTCCTCTTGACATCAATGTAAATGACAAAGGAACAGCTTTTGGAGGAAGTTTAAATAGTATAACTATTATTTCATCTTGGTGTATGGCATATTATTTATCTAAAAAACTTAATATAGAAAACACAAGTATAGTTATCTTTAAAAATGAAACAAAGTTTATAAGACCAGTTACAAAAGATATTGTTTGTACTACGTTTATTCCAAATGAAGAAGAACAAAATAGTTTAAAATCAAAAATAAATACAAAAAATAGTGCCTCAATAAAAATACATTCTCAAATCATTGAGAATGATAAAGTTTGTGTTGACTTTTATGGTGTCTATATTATCAAGACTTAAAAATCAGATTTATTATTATTTTCAAATATTGTTTTGAACTAATAACTGACCCTAAAACTATAAATAAACAAGCCAATGCAATAGATGTTGTCATTTGAGATACTCCAACAAGCACTAAAATCAATGTTGATAAAAGTGGTGCTAAATATGCAAGTGAGCCTAGTATCTTTATATCACCATTTTTAAGTGCAAAATCCCACAGATAAAAGGCTCCACCAACAGGTCCTATCCCTAACATGATAGCGGCCAAAAGCTCCGTAAATGAAGGAGTTATACTCTGTTCAAAAATTAAGTGTGCTATAAAAGAGAGTATGGCAGTTATTATACAAAAACCTGTCACTGCGAAGGTTGGAACATGGGTCAATGTTTTAGATATAACAGAATAACTTGACCAAATAAGTGCAGCAGCAAGTGCAAAAAGATAGCCTAAAGTATATTTTGAATCAAATTCTAAACTTCCATCTTTTAATACTAATAAAAAAGCCCCAATCAGAGCTAAAATAGTACCAACAATATGAAACCACTTTAACTTTTCATTTGGTAAAAAAGCTGAAAAAAGAACAATAAGTAAAGGCCATAAATAATTTAATAAGTTTGCTTCAACAGCAGGAGCATTTTTTATTGCTAAAAAATAAAAAAAGTGATACCCAAATAATCCACTAACTCCTATTATATATGCTTTAAGAGGAACAGTTTTCAAACTTGCGAAACTTCTTTTTTGCTTTTTTAACATCAAAATTCCAATAAGTGAAGCAATAAAAAAAGAGATACTTAAAAGTTGAAAGGGAGGAATGTTTCCAGAATATACTGTAAAAAGTGCTAGTGTTGACCACAAAAATATTGTTAATAAACCTAAAATATTACCTTTTGTATGCTGCATTAAAAAGTCCCTCATAAATTTTCAAATATTATAATAGAAAATAGTATAAAACTTTGTATGTTATAATTAATTATGAACAAAATAATTATATTTATAATCTTTTTATCTATATTTTTAAATGCTAAAACCTTTGAGGCTACATATAAAATAAGTTATGGTATTTTTGGAGAATTGGGTATTGCAAAAACAAGTCTTGAAATTCTTCCTAATGATACTTATAAAATAAAAGTACATGCTTATGCAACTGGTATCGCAAAGTTTTTAAGTAGTAACAAAGAAGAGTATTATGAAAGCTATGGAAAAATAAAAAACAATTTACTTATTCCAAATAAATATATAACTATTTCAAATAATGATTATAAAAAAAGAAAAAAAACTTATCTTTTTGACTATAAAAATAAACAAATTTTAGTTAAAAAATATGAAAGAAAACTTAATATAAGATATGATGAAAACTTAAAAAAGAAAGAATCTTGGGAAATTAATGAGTCAAAAGAGTTTACAAATTTTTTTGCAACAAATGATTTATTATCACTTTTTTTTAATATAACTAAAGTTGTTCCAAGTTTTAAGAAAGGCAATAGTTATGCTTTTAAAGCTATTGGTGCAAATAAAGATAATGGAAAATTAGATATAATAATTCCAAAAAATGAAGCTTATAAAGAGTTACAAGAGGCTTTAAATACTAAAAATAAAAAGTTTATAGTCTCAATTCATCAAAAAATATTTTCAAGTTCAAATGGAGAACTTTTTATATCTTTAAATAAAGAAGGCTTTTGTGATAAAGTAGTTTTAAAAGATGTACTTATTTTTGGTGATATTACAGGTGAAATGATAAAATTTAAAATAAACAAAGGATGATAATGAAAAAATATGTTTTGGTATTACTTCTATTTTTTTTACTAGTTGGATGTACAAGTAAAGCACCCTTTACAAATAGATCACAAATGATTTTAATATCTAAAGATCAAGAATTAGCTTTAGGTGAAAAATCTTATGAAAATACACTAAAAAAATCTGAAGTAATAACAAATACAAAAGAATCAAAAAAAGTAAAAGAGATAGGTCAAAAAATTGCAAAAGTAGTCAATAGAAAAGATTATAAGTGGGAATTTAATTTAGTAAATAATAAAGAGAAAAATGCCTTTTGTCTTCCAGGTGGGAAAGTTGTAGTTTATACAGGAATACTAAGTGTTGCTAAAAATGATGATCAACTAGCAACTGTAATGTCCCATGAGATTGCCCATGCACTTGCAAGACATGGGGCTGAAAGAATGAGTACTGGAATGTTAGCGCAAGGGGTACAAGTATTAGGAAATATTGTATTAGGTTCTCAAGCGCCAGAATATACAAATGCCTTTAACACAGCTTATGGAGTAGGAGCTCAATATGGAGTTTTATTACCCTATGGAAGAATGCAAGAGAGTGAAGCTGATGAGATAGGGATACATCTAATGTATAAAGCTGGATATAATATCGATGAAGCATTAAATTTTTGGAAAAATATGAGTAGTGGTAAAAAAGAGTCAATTGAGTTTTTCTCAACACATCCAAACTCTAGTACAAGAATTGCTGATATTTCAAAAGTAATACAAGAGATTAAAAGAAATAATACCAAATAATCTTGTATGATTATTTGGTATATTTATTATGCTATATTTGTATAAACAGCTTGAACATCATCATCATCTTCAATTTTTTCTAATAATTTACCGATATCTTCTTGTTGTTCTTCTGTAAATTCTTGAGGATTATTTGAGATTCGCTCTAATTTTGCTTTTGTAAGTTCAATTCCCATATCTTCAAATGCTTTATTTAAAGTACCAAAATCTTTATAATCAGCTGTTACTAAAACAACTCCATCTTCTTCTTCAATCTCTTCTAATCCTGCATCAATTAATTCAAGTTCAAGTTCTTCAATACTCATGTCTTCAGTTTTTTTAAATTCAAAGATTGCTTTTCTATCAAAAAAGAATTCTAATGAACCAGTAGGTGCCATAGAACCACCATTTTTATTAAAATACATTTTAACATTTGCAACTGTTCTTGTATTGTTATCTGTAGCAGTTTCTACAAAAATCAAAACACCATGAGGTCCTTTACCTTCAAAGTTTACTTCAGAAAAGTTTGCTGAATCTTTTCCTGATGCTCTTTTAATAGCTGCATCAATATTTGCTTTTGGCATGTTTTCAGCTTTTGCATTTAAAATTGCAGTTCTAAGCGCTGAATTCATCTCAGGATCTGGGACTCCAGCTTTTGCTGCTACTTCAATTGCACGTGCTAGTTTTGGGAAAACTCTTGACATGTTTCCCCATCTTTTCATTTTGGCTGCTTTTCTATATTCAAAGGCTCTACCCATAAATTTCTCCAATAATTTTCATAATTTTATGCGATTATAGCAAGTTTGTTATAAATATGATATTATACATTTAAAAAGGTAAGCTAATGGAAGAGTTAAACTTAACATGTCCTTATTGTAGACAAGCTATAACTATTTTAGTAGATACTGGAGTTTTTGGATATACGGAAATAGTAGATGATTGTGAAGTTTGTTGTAGACCCATTGAAGTTTCTTACAATGTTGAAGATGGTATAGTAACAACATTTAGTTATAATTTAATAGAAGGAAATGAATTTTAAACATTATGAATATTTTTAAAAATACCCTACTTTTAACCCTATTTACGACCCTTGCATTCTCAAATTCGACGAATATTTATCAATATCAAAACAATATTAATAATGCAAAAAAACTGTATTTAGATAAAAACACTCCTTTACAAATAAAATATGAAAAGAATATTGCCAATGGACAAACTCTACTAATACAAATAATACATGAAAAAATAACAGATCCTAAATTAACTTTGGGAAATATTAATTTGCCTTTTTATAAAGATACCTTTAAAAAAGACTCTTTTTATGCTCTTATACCTATTTCTTATTATCACAAAAGTGGAAATGATAAAGTTATAATCTCATATATAAAAGATAATAGAAGATTATTTACTTCTATTAAAATAAATATTTATAAGGGAAATTACAAAAGTGAAGAAATAAAAGTAGCAAACTCAAAAATAAATTTAAATAATAAAGACAAGATAAGAGCTAATAAAGAATATAAACAAGCAATGGATATTTACAATACAACTACAAAAGAAATACTTTGGAAAAAAGATTTCATAATGCCTATGTATAGTAAGATTACAAGTGATTTTGGTACTAAAAGAGTTTATAATAAACAACTTAAAAGTTATCACAGTGGAGTTGATTTTAGAGCAGATATTGGAACTCCTATCGTAGCAGCTAATGATGGAATTGTGAGATTTGCTGGAAATAGATTTTATTCTGGGAACTCAATTATAATTGACCATGGACAAGGTATCTTCACTTGCTATTTTCATCTTAGCAAAATTTTAGTAAAAAAAGATCAAAAAATTAAACGAGATGATAAAATAGGATTATCTGGTGAAACAGGAAGAATAACAGGTCCTCACTTGCATTTTGGAACAAGGATTCATGGAGTTTTAGTTGATCCTCAAGAACTATTTAAACTACTTAATAAACTTAATGAAAGATACTAGTCTTTAATATAAAATATCAAAACAGAATATTTTGTAAACTCTTAATACAAAAAATAAAACTTTTAAGTATAATTACAAAACAATATAAGGACTCTTTTCCTTATTAGATTTAACACAAGAAAGGCAATAATGCAATATTTCGGTAAAATTGAGACTAAATATGAGGAAATCTTTTTAACATCAAGTTATTTATATTTTAACTATGATGAAGAAGAGATAACTCCTGAAGAATTTGAAAATATGATTAAAACAAAAAAAGATAGAAAAAAAAACATAGAAGGAACAATATTTATATATAATCCAGTTGTTACTCCTATAGGATATGATTCTGAAAAATTTTTATTAGATCAAGACTTTGATAACTTTGGTGAATTTACTGAATTAAAATGTGAGACATATATCACTGTATTTAAACATGCCTTTGGACCTAGATTAAAAGGTAAACTAATTGAGATGAAAAGCCTTTTTAACCTAATAGAAAAAAATATCAATTCTACAACTTTGCTTACAAAGTTTGATGAAGATTTAGAAAAATATTACTCGATGCAAAATACAGAATTTGATAGAGATATTATGTACCAAGATGCAAATAATATTGTTCCTTCAGGTAAATTTGTGTTTTTCTGTTGGGGAGATAAAATAAGCCAAAAAGAGTTTACATTTATTCGAACTTATAGTAATACAATATTTAATAGAACAGAAGATATGGGTAAAAAAGTTGCCTTTGTTTACAAAAAAGAAAGGGGATTGCAAAGTGCAAAAGAACTTTTACAGTTTAGTAATCCAGTTGAAAACTATAAATATAGAGCTAGTATAACAAATGCAGTTAAAGAAGCATTTAGAGAATTACCTCCTATTCCTATGCCTTATGAATAGAGTGTCATAAAAATTTAAATAATAAATCAGGAGTGAGATATTCATTTTGAAAAAAATATTTTTAACACTGCTTATAATTACTAGTTTAGTAAAAGCAGAAAATCTTTATTCTAAATACCATGAAGAAGTATTTCAAGGATTATTTCCTAATAAAAAAGAGATACTAATTTATAATATTGGAAATCTAGAATATAGTTTTAAAAATATAAAATATACTAAAGAATTATATAAAAGTGATTTGATATATATAAATGAATATTACAGATTAAAAATTATAAACGATAAGCCAATACTAGCTTCTAGTTTAATACAATTAAGTTATTATAAAAATGCTATTGGGGCATTTTATATGGAAAATGGCAAAGCAAAAATAGCTTTTGTAAGAGATAGATTAAAAGATCATAATATAATTGTAAATGATTATTTGGAGAAATACATAATATATGAAAAAATATATACTTTTTGATAACGACGGAGTTTTAGTAGAAACAGAACCACTTTATTTTGAAGCTAGTAAAAGAGCTTTAAAAGAGTTTTTTAATGTAAATATTCAATTTGATGATTATATGAAAATTATGACAGATGGAAATGGAGTTTGGGTTGCTGCACCAAATGCCACTACACAAGAGATAATAATTGCGAGAAATCAAAGAGATTTATATTATCAAGAATATTTAAAAAAAGAAGATATTGCTATTGAAAATGTACATGATGTTTTAAATGAACTTAGCAAAAAATATAAAATGGGAATCGTTACAACTTCCAGAAGAGTTGATTTTGAGATAATTCATAAAAATCGTGGTATTACTGATTTTATGGATTTTGTTTTATGTGTTGAAGACTATGCTAAATCAAAACCACACCCTGATCCTTATTTAAAAGGTTTAGAAAAATTCAATGCCAAAAATGATGAAGCTATAGTAATAGAAGACTCTGAGAGAGGTTTAATATCTGCAAGAGCTGCAAATATTGATTGCGCCATAGTACATAATGAATTTACAAAAACACAAGATTTTTCAAAAGCAAAATACAAAATATCAAAATTGGAAGATCTTTTAAAAATTTTAGATTAAAAGAAAAGTTGTTTCTTTTTATAAAATTCTCTTAGGGTCTCTTCTATATTTTCAGATTCTAAATATGCGATTATATCTTTTATAGATATTGGTCTAGTTGGGAACCTAGAAAGTGCATCTACATTTGAGTATACTACTGAAACTTCATCTGGATCTGGTTTGTTAACAAGTGCCAAGACTATATACTTAGTCAAAACATCATCTATATAAACCTTTGCATTTTTTACAAACTCTGCTGATATAAAAGCAACACATGCATACCTGTGGTAAAGAATTAGAACCTTTCTTATAGGGTATTCTTCAGTACAATAAGGCTTTAACATAAATTCAATTTTATCTGTATTTTTTAAATCTAATAAGGCTTTTGAGTCATCATTTGATATTTCATTACATAACTCTAAAAAGTTCTTTTTTAATTCTCTTGTACTTACTATTTTTTCCATATGAAATAATAGCTAAAAAGGTTTTTGATTTAAATTATATTTTAAAAAAATTACAATAATTTTGAATTAATAAGCTATTAAAATAACAAAGATATAATCCCTCTATGAAAAAAGACACCATTACTTTAAAAAAAATATTCAAATTAATAATAGAAAACAAAAAAGATCTTCTTTGGGGACAAGTTTTTACATTTATTGCTATTTGCATAAGTATTCCAATACCTTTGATGCTTCCAGCACTTGTTGATGAAGTATTATTAAATAAACCAGCCTTTTTTGTAAATAATATTAATTATTTTTTTAACTCAGGAAATGCTTTTTATTATATTACAATTGTAACAATTGCAGTAATTCTTTTAAGAATTTTATATTTTATATTTAGTGCAATTACTACTAAAATTTTTACTAAGATATCAAAATATGTAACTTTTAAAATTAGAGAAAAGATACTATTACACTTAAAACAAGTAAATATGAATGAATATGAAAGTATGGGTTCAGGAGCCATTACTTCAAATTTAGTAACAGATGTAAATACTTTGGATTCATTTATCATAAATGGTGCTAGTAAATTTATATCTTCAATTTTAACACTTATTGGTGTTTCTATTGTAATGATTTCTATACACCCTATTTTGGGCTTTATGATTCTTTTTATTCAACCAGTAATTATATTACTATCAAAAAAAATATCAAGAAGTGTTGGACAACTAAAGAAAAAGGAGAATGAAGCAGTTGAAAATTTCCAAAATAATTTAGGAGAAACTCTTGATTTATTTGGTCAAATAAAAGCAAGTAATAAAGAAAAATATTTTTTTAACCAATCTATAAAAAATGCTCTTAATGTGAAAAAAACATCTGATGAATTTAACTTTAAAAGTGTAGCTTATGAGAGATTTTCATTTACTATATTTTTAGTTGCTTTTGAAGTTTTAAGAGCAGCTGGACTTGTAATGGTTGCTTATAGCAATCTATCAATTGGTATGATGTTTGCTATGTTTGGATATATTTGGTTTATAATGACACCTATTCAAGATATTTTATCTATTCAATACTCTTATGCAAATGCAAGTGCAGCGTTAAAAAGAATCAATAAAATTTTCCAATTGAAAAAAGAAAATACGGGAACAATTGAACTACCACTTGAAATAAAAGACATAGAGATAGATATAAAAAATCTATATTTCTCATATATAGAAGACAAACCAATTTTAAAAGATATTACTTTAAATATTAAACCTAATGATAAAGTTGCTCTAATAGGAGCTAGTGGAAGTGGGAAAACTACTTTAGCACAAATTATCTCTGGGTTTTATCAAAAAAATTCTGGGGAGATTACTTATAATGGTATAAATACAGATGAAATAAATAAAGAGTCTTTGAGGAAAAACATATTTTTAGTTCTTCAAATGCCAATTTTATTTAATAATACCCTTAGATTTAATATTTCAATGGACAATGAAAATATAAGTGATGAAGATATTTTTGAAGCACTTAAAATAGCTCAACTGTACGAAAGTATACAAGATATGCCAAATGGCTTAGATACAATTGTAGGTAAACATGGTGTTAGATTAAGTGGAGGACAAAGACAAAGGTTATCAATAGCAAGAATGATTGTTTCAAGAGCCAATGTGGTTATTTTTGATGAATCTACATCAGCTTTAGATGTAAACACTGAGACAAAACTTTTTAACTCATTGCAACCTATATTAAAAGATAAAACTGTAATTACTATTGCCCATAGATTAAGTACAGTAAAAAATGCAGATAAAATTTTTGTTTTAGAAGGTGGTGAAATTGTCCAAAGAGGTACACATGATGAACTTGAAGATGTGGAAGGACATTATCAAGATTTTATTAAAAATCAATTAATCTAAATCTAACTTTAGTGTAAACATTGCACCTTTGTAATCCTTATTATTATAATTAAAGTTTTCATTGCTAGCTTTAATTACACCATTTTTGTATTGTTTAATTATTTGATTACACATGTATAAACCAATACCTGTACCATTATTTTTATGTTTAGTTGTAAAATATGGATCAAATATTCTAGAAATAACTTTATTTGAAATTCCACCTGCTGTATCTTTAATTGTTAATACTAATTTATTATCTATTTTTTTTGCATTTATAAAAAGAAATTTCTCTTTATTATTATTTTCAATAAGTGCATCTTTCGCATTATTTATAATATTTAAAATAATTTGCATAAACTCATTTTCTATTCCATAAACTTCTATTTCTTCAGATTCAATAAATACTTTTATACCATTTTTTTCAAACTGTGCAATAGCTAAATTATAAGTTCTTTCAATGGCATCTTTTACACAAAAAAGAGTTGTCTCTTTTTTAGGATTTGTAAAATTTGTAAAATCATTAATTGTATTTGATAAATACTCAATTTGTCTTTTCATATCTAAAGTTATTTCTTTTATCTCTTCTTTTGAAAACTTTCCTGTATCAAAAGTATCCCTTACAAAATGAATCAATAAGTTTATATTATTTAAAGGTTGTCTCCATTGGTGAGCTATCATTGTAAGCATTTCACCAAGTGCAGATTTTTTTGACTCCTCTGCAAGCATAACTTGTTGTCTTTTATTCTTTTCTTCTAACTCTTTTTTGTATGTAATATCTCTAATTATTGCATGAACAATATTATTATCATCCAAAATTAATCTTGTAGTTCTTATTTCACAAAATAATTTTCTACCATTTTTTGACAAGAATACCCATTCAAAATTATATGTTTGATTATTAAAAGAGACTATTTGAAAAAGTTTTTCTTTTAATGCAGAAGTATCATTTTCATTTTGTTTTTTTGGAGAAATATCTTGTAATTTTTTATTTGTAATAAAAAACTTATCTTCATAATCTAACATTCTAACTACAGAATCATTACAATTAATGATATATCCATCTTCTGAATAAATAATAATACCATCAGTAGATTTATCAAAAAGTGTTTTAAATACATCTTTTTGTTTTCGTAAGCTTTCATTACTTTTGTTTAAATCATTTGAGTAGTCATTAATTATCTTATTTAATTTTGAAGTTATAAAATATATAGCAATTGATATAAAAATAATGAGTAGAATACCAACAATAATCGCAGTATTTACGCTTCTTTTTATTTTCTTTTCAATTGATGACTTAAATTCTTCTGTCTTAAAATCTAAATCATCAAAATAAAATCCAGTTCCAATTATCCAATTCCAATCTTTTTGCAAATACAAAAAGGAGAGTTTTTTAAATATTTCCTTACTTTCTGGTTTTGTATAATCATAAGTAATAAAGCCTTCCCCATAGTTTTTAATCACTTCTAAATATCTAAATCTGTACTGTTTTAAACGCTCATCTTTAATATTTGTACTTAAAAATTGTCCTTGTAATGATGGAGTTGATTGATGAAGCAATACTCTTCCATAATTTTCTCCACCATTTTTGTTAAATAAATCTATTACAAAAATATAATAACTATCATCTACATCAAAATTCAAAAGAGAATTTAAAATTTTATTTTTTATTTCTTCATTAATCGTATCAAGGCTATCACCACTTAAAATTAATAATGGTGAATCTTTTGCTTTTTTTGCATAAAATATGTATCTTTTACCTTTTAAATCAAATTCAATAAATCTATCAAATTTTCTATACTTATTTAAAATTGTCAGACCAGTTATGTCACTTAAAGATTTTAAATCAACATCTTTTAGAATATTATTTCCATCAAATAATAATTCATTATTTTTTAAATCAAAAATAATATTTAAATGATTATTTTTGAATAAATGATTTATCATTTCTACTTTAATTTTATTTTTAATATCATCATTTTTATAATTGTGATAATTAAATAGGTGCTTAGAGAAATATTCAATTTTTTCAGTATTATCTTTAAATACCATTTTTTGTTCACTTCTAAATTCATTTGTTTTAACTTTAATAATATTAGAAAAGAAATGTACTCTATTGTAAATTTTTGTCTTCTGTTCGATTAAATAATTTTTTGTAAATGCTTTTATATCTTCATCTGCACTAGTATTTAATTCATTAATATTATGCAAAGTAATTAATGAAATAGAGACTAAGACAGATAATATGGGTACAAATATAATATATAAATAAAAGTTTTTTTTCAAAAGATTCCTTAATCCATTTATTAAAGCTCAGCTAGCTTTGAGATTATATATTTAGCTTCATCATCATCAAAATATATATTATTATGTAAATCTTTAGAAACAACTTTTAAAATTTGAGTCTTTTTTTCAATCATCAACTTTTTATCATCTTTATTATTTTCAATAACATCTAAAATCAATTTTTCATATCCATCTATAATATCTTGCTTTGTTCTTACTTCTGTATTTTCACTACTTTTAGTTTTATTAATTTGTTTATAAATTAATATCAGCAAAGCCAAACTAACAAGTATAAATATCACAACTGTTGCTTCAATCAAATTAGGCCTTTTTTTATTTCATTATAAATAGATTTATATTAAGCTTCTGTTAAAATAGACTTGGTATATTTTCATTACCAAAGGTCATTTATGAAACAAAATTCAAATTTAATATTATTATCGTTTATAATTTCTTTAGTTGCAACACTTGGAAGTCTTTTTTTTAGTGAAGTGATGCAATTCATTCCTTGTAGTATGTGTTGGTATCAACGAATATTTATGTATCCTCTTGTGTTAATATTTTTAATTAATTTATTATATCCTGAAGACAAAATATTTAAATATACTTTTGTACTTATTTGTATAGGTTTACTATTTAGTATTTATCATAATTTACTAATGTTTGGCATAATTTCAGAAGACATGGTTCCTTGTGTACAAGGTGTTCCTTGTTCTACTGTTTATATTAATTGGTTTGGATTTATTACAATACCATTTTTGTCATTTATAGCGTACTTTTTGCTTTTTCTATTGCAAATACAAATTTACAAAAATTCAAAAGGAAATTAATGAAATACTTTTTACTTCTATTAACAACACTGTTTTTATTTACAGGCTGTGATGAAGATGCAAAAACTGTCATTAAAGATACACCTAGTTTTAATGAACTAAAAAAAGAAAAGAATGAAAACATATTTAACCTAATCACAACTGAAGGTAAAAAAATTAGTTTTGAATATTCAAAAGATATTTTAACATCGAAAGAATTAAATGGAAAAATAATTCTAATCAATTTCTTTGCCACTTGGTGTCCTCCTTGTAAAGAAGAGATTCCAGTATTTTCTAAGTTGACTTCAAAATATCCCGATAAATTTGAAGTAGTATCAATTTTATTTAAAGATCAAATTAGTAAAAATGACCTAGCAGCATTTATGAAAAAATATAATATGAACTTTCCAGTAACTGTAGGTGCGGATAATGCAAAAGTTGCACAAGCATTTAATGATGTTCAAAAAATACCAGAATCATACCTTTTTGCACAAGATGGAGTAATGATTGAAAAATTCATAGGTCCAGTTGGTGAAGAAACACTAGAAAATCTAATAGTTAAATTAAAAGACCAAAAGTAGAAATCTTTTTCTACTTTCAAGATAATCACAATACTTTTTTGGCATAATCCCGAATAATATATAAGGAATTAAATGTACAAAATGAAAAATGTTATTATTATGATTAGTATAATTTTCACTACTTTTTTAAATGCTAGTCAAGAAAATATAACCCAAGAAAGTCCAACTTTAAAAAGTATAACTCAAGAAAATGAAATTCAAAAAAATGCAATTAATGTTATCCAAGAAAAGACAACTCTTGATGAAACAGCTACTAAAAATATTATAAAGAATGATATAAATGTAAAAAATGAAATTCTGAAAAATGAAATTCTACCTAACACGTATAATCCAAATGACATTTTAATTGGTTTTTATGGAAGACCATATGCTAAATCTTTAGGAATATTAGGAGAACTTAATATTGATGATCTTACTAAAAAAATGAAATTAGTAAAAAAAGAGTATGAAACAATCTCAGATGGTGTAAAAATAGTACCTACATATCATATAATAAAAGATGTAGCAACTTTAGAGTCAGGTAATGATTATGACCATATAAAACCTCTAAATGAACTTTTAATTATGAAATATATCAACAGAGCACAAAAGGAAAACTTTGCTGTTATATTAGATGTACAATTAGGAACAATGAGCCCAATGGAAGCAGTAGAACCTATTTTAAAGTTTTTAAAATATCCAAATGTTCATATTGCAATTGATCCTGAATTTAAGATTCCAAAACATAGAAAATATCCTCCAGGTAAACTAATAGGACATATTTTTGCAAAAGATGTAAATGAAGTACAAGAAGCTATGCAAAACTATATGATAGATAATCATATTGAAGGCAAAAGAATGCTTTTAATTCATATGTTTTATGAAAGAATGTTAAGAAATAAAAACTTAGTAAAAAAATATGATAGGATCAATCTTACATATAACATTGATGGACATGGAAAAGGCAGTACTAAAATAAAGATTTATAACTCTTTATACAATAAAGATGCAAATAAAATTGCCCAAGGTGGTTTTAAAATTTTCTACAAAAATGATAAAAAACCACTGATGACACCTAAACAAATTTTAGGATTAGAACCTGTAAAAGGTAGAATCATATGGACTAAACCAAACTATATTAATTATCACTAATTATTTTTTTGTTTTAGATATTCTTCTTTTATTTTACTTGCCAATTGATGAACTGCCATGGCATAATAAGCACTTCTATTATAAGTAGTAATTACTTTGAAGTTCTTAGTTGCATACCACAGTTCATCACTATCTTTTTTCTTCAATTTTATCAAACTAACATGTTTATCATAATAAAACCTTTCAATAGGTTTTATACCAACTAAATCATTTCTATCATATGAAGTTGCATATCCAGTTTTAAACTTATCAAATCTTTTTCCCTCAAAATTAACTTCAACAGCAACTGGAGTTCCCCTTTCCCATCCACTCATTCTAAGATAATTTGCAACACTTCCAATTGCATCAGTTGGTCTGTCAAGTCTTATTTGATTATTTTCATCTAAGTCAACTGCTACTTTTTTAAAATTACTAGGCATAAATTGACAATAACCTATTGCTCCTGCAAATGAACCTTTAATCTCTTTGGGATCTATTTTTTCTTTTCTAGTCATAAGTAAATATGCTTCAAGTTCTTTTTTAAAAAAACTATTTCTTCTATTTTCTTTAAATGCTAAAGTACTTAAAGTATCAAAAGTAGGATTTTTACCCATAAAGCCACCATAATTGCTCTCAATTCCAATTATTGCAACTATATATGCACTTGGTATTTTATACTCTTTATAAGCTTTGTATAAAGCCTCATTGTTATTTTTTAAAAAATCAACTCCCGCTTGTACTTTCTTTTTTGATAAAAAATTTTTACTATAATCTGTCCAATAGTGTGTCTTATAATCTGTTTTATGAGGTTTTGTATAAAACCATAAAGAATCTTTTTGAATCATTACATCTGAAAATAAATCTGACAACTCTTTTTTATTAAATTTGTGCTCTTTTGCCATATAACTTTTAAATTCTTCAACACTTTTTATCTTATTAAAATCTTCTGCAAAAGAAAGATTCAAAAATATAAAAATAAATATAAATATAAACTTCATATTAACCTTTTTTTATTGATGTTGCAGTTAGAAATATATAATCTCTTCCTGTAATAGTAACTCTATATTTTTTCTGTTGTAAATACTTTTTACAAAATATCACATCATTAAATAAAATTGACAACTCTGAATAGCTATAATTTGGTGCCTTTGCCCCATAAATCATTTGAGTATCAATCCATCTACAATTTGGAAATCCCAAAATTATAGAACCTCTATCTTCTAAGTAATCTTGAACCAAAGACATAAAAAATGTTTTAAAATTTAATGTTGTACTTTGTAAAGTTCCAATTGATATTATCAAATCAAACTTACCTAAATCTAAATTATTTATATTATTTATATCTTCTACAAGAAATGAAAAATTTGATTCATAAAAAATTTTTTTAGCTTTATTTATAGCAGACTCACAAAAATCAATTCCAGTAAAGTGAGTCTTTTTATAATCACTTGAAAGTTGTTTTATAACCTCAAATTCTCCTCCACTATTAACACCTAAATTTAATACTTTTGTTTTTGAACTTATATCTACATTTTTTAAAGCATTCATATAATAATAAATGAATGAGGCTTCTTCATTTTTATTGATATTATCAAAGATTGAATTTATACCATATTTTTCACTTTGTTCACTTGAACTTTTATGAAAACTATCATCTTGGTCTAGTTTCACAAAAGATAATTTAATAAACTCTTTTGAAATAACTTGGGGAGTCTGTAATTTACAAAATAGAGTTTGTGCTAAGGAATTCCATGAATTATAACTTCGATATATATACTCCTTATTTTCTATAATAAACTTCTCTCCACTATATGCATCTAAAGAGATATCTGGATTCAAAACTTCAAATTCAAAAATATATCTACTTTCTTTATCTTTTAAATAGTTTGTAATATATTCAATTATCTCTACCATGTTTTCATTTGAAAATCTTTTCATAAAACCCCTTTATTTATACTATTTTACTAAAATAACCTTTTTAATTTATTTTAATATTTTAAATATATAATTCAAAAAAGGAAATCTATGAATAAACTAACAAATGAAGAGATAATTGATGCATTTAAAACTTTTCCAAAAGACAAATTCTCTTTAACACTTTCAACTACAAGTAAAGATAATGAACCGCTTACAAGTTACTCACCCTTTGTGGAAGATGATAATAAATTTTATGTTGTTATGAGTTCTGCCCTACCCCATTATAAAAATATCGAAGACACTTTAAAAGCTCATGTTTTTTTAATAGAAGACGAAAAAGATGCTTCTCATATTTATGCTAGAAAAAGATTATATTTTTCTGCCTCATGTAAAATAGTTGAAGGTGAAAAATATTTTGAATTATTTGATAAAAGATATGGAGATAATCTTTCATTTATTAGAAAAATGAAAGATTTTAAAATAGTTGAACTAACTCCAAAAGATAAATCTTTAGTTTTAGGTTTTGGAGCTGCTTATTTGATGAATGAAGAGGGAAAACTAATAGAAAAGAATATATCTCATAAATAAATAAAAATCTACTATTTTTCTAAATAGTAGGCTTTTATAATTATTCCTTTACTTAACTTTTTAGATTTAACATAATAATTTACAGGAGTTAAAATAACATCATCTTTTAAAACATCTCTTATATAAAAAGATGTTTCTAAAACTCTTTGTCTTGAGAATCCTCTTATAATATACTCTTTTAGTGTATCACTTGCATTTTCTAAATTAGCTTTTTTTATTATCTCTTTATCATCAGGAGATATTACGGCTGTAACTTCTAGTTTAAAACTATCTTTGTTTTTTGCTAAAAAGTCTTTTAGTGTTTTTTTACACTCATTTGGAAAAGTTGCAATACCCACTTTAAAATCATAACATTTGTAAATTTCATACTTGTTTGAATTAAAGTAACTTTTTAATTGCTTATCATCAAGGGGTTTTGCAGGAACTATTTTTTCTGTTACAATTTCTTTTATTATCTCTTTTGGTTCACTCTTTTTATAAACAACTACTTCTTTTACAGCAGGTTTATTCATAAACAAATATGCTGCAAAAATTATCAAAAGAATAGCAATAAAAGAAAAAAGATATATAAATATATTTATAGAACTTTTTTTGTTTACTTTTAAATCTTCCATTCTTCTTTTATTTAAAAGTGCTAATTTTTCAGCACTTATCTCCTCAACTTCAATTTCAAAATTTGTTAAATCTTCTGTTGGATTTTCTTCTAATTTATTTGATTCTTTTTCTATAAGGTCATCTTTGTTCTCATCAATAATTTCCTCATTTATTTTATCAATATTTTCAGATTCCTTTGTTTCATCATCTATATCATCTTGTTTAACTTCTTCTTCAACAATAAGTTCGCTTTTTACACTTTCTTTTTCACTCTTTGCTTCCAATTTTTCTTTTAGTTTTTTCTCGATTTCTTCTTGTGTTAAACTTTCACCAAGAGCAGCTTTTAGTTTTTCGATTTCTAATATTCTTTTTTCCATCTTAGGCCTTATTTTTCATCACTAATATTTTCTTCTTTATAATGCTTTTTATGATTCATCTTATCTAAAAATGCAGATGTTAATATTGAACCAGGTATTGCGTAAAAAGCTATTCCAAATACACTTAAAAATGTAGCTAATATTCTCCCAAAACCTGTTATTGGATACATATCTCCATATCCAACAGTTGTAAATGTTATTACTGACCACCAAAGAGAATCAAACATACTTTTATATACTGTAGGTTGGGCATCGTGTTCTGCAAAATATACTAAAGGTGATATTGTAAATAATATTATAACAGAAGCTATTAAAATAAATATAAACTCCTCTTTTTTTTCTTTTACTATTTGAGCCAATATATTATCAAATTCTATAAATTTTCCTAGTCTAAAAAGTTTGAAAATTCTTAAAACTCTCAAAGTTCTAAGAAATGCTAAATCTATATTTAAAAAAGGAAAAAAAGATAAATAAAAAGGTAATAATACTAATAAATCAATAATCATAAAAGGAGAAAAAATGTACTTCATTCTTTTTTTCTTATTATCATAATTTATACAATATATTCTTGCAATATATTCTAGAGTAAAAAGTCCAATACTAAATATATTTATATAATTTAATATATGCATATATCCTTTTAAAGACTCTTCTGTTTCTAGAAATAATATCAAAATACTAGCAAATATATTTATATATATAATTGCTTGAACAAACATCCCATATTTATGATTTGCTGGTCTTTCAAGAATAAAATACAAATTCCTTTTAAATTCCATTATTAATCCTCTTTTATAAATTCTTGCCCAGGTTTCCAATCAATATACACAGAATCTTTCACTTCAAAATGTGGAGCTTTTATAAAGACTGCCTTAAAAGGCTTTTCGCTTTCATTTATAAACATATGTGACTCACCAAGTTCACATTGTAAATAATCACCTTTTTTAATTACAACTTTTACTCCATCAAGATAAACGCTACATTCACCCTCTAAAACAAAAAATGACTCTTCTTGTTTTACATGTTTATGACAAGGGTGTTCTTCTCCTACCCCAATTACAACAACTCCCATATCTATCATGGGACCTTTTGTTAAGTATTTTGGTCCATGTGTTCCAAATCTATATTCATGTTCATTTTCGTTTGTTAATTTCATCTATACTCCTGGTGCTTTCCACATAGAATTAGTTAATCCATTATCAACTAATTCCAATTGTTTATTATAAATTTTTATCCACTTTTCTTTTATATCATCATATATTTTTTTATTTTCAAGGTTTGGTAAATACTCTTTATCCCAAACAACTAACTCTTTTGAAGCTAAGCTAAGTGTCTCAAAAATACCAGCTCCAACACCTGCTGCCATTGCTGCTCCAAGGGCTGTTGCTTCTGTCACTTTAGGTATTTTGATTTTACAGCCCGTTACATCTGCTAATATTTGAGGCCAAAGTTTTCCCTTACTAGCTCCACCTGCAAAAACTATTTCATCAAACTTTAGCTTTGTAAAAGTTTCTACTTTTTCCAAATTTATAGAAGAGACTATACAAGCATTTTCTTCTAAGCTTCTAAACATAGAAGCCTTATTACAAATATTTGAATCAATACTTAAATTTACAAATGAAGGTGCAGCATGATACCATTTACCATACTTCATAGAATCAGAAAATATAGGCATGATTCCATAAGAACCAACAGGAACATCTTTGGCCTTTTTTTCAAGTATTTCATAAACATCAATATTTTTCTCTTTTGCTTCTTGCTTTTCCATATCACAAAAAGCATCCCTAAACCATCTCATAATTAGTCCAGAAAAAAAGGTAATACCCTCTGCTTGAGATTGATGTGGAATAACGTGGGGATTAACCCTTAAACTCATATTTGAAGGAGGATAAATATCAGATGATATATTTACAATTTGTTGCCAAAAAGAACCACCAAGAACTGCTACTTGTCCAACTTCTACAACTCCTAATCCAGCAGAGCCTAATTGAACATCTCCTCCACCCATTACGACTTTTGTATTATTTGAAAGTCCTGTTTCTTTTGAAGCTTTTTCATTAACCAATCCAATAATAGTCCCTACTTCATAACAAGGAGGAAAGATATCATCTTTTAGTCCAATTTTTAAAGCTTGATTACAATCCCAAGTTCTCTTAAGAAGTGAAAATATGCCAGTAGTTCCTGCATTGCTTGGGTCACTTGCAATTACACCACTTAATTTTGCTAAAATCCAATCACCTATCATAGAGATTTTTGCAACTTTTTCATAAACCTTAGGTCTATTATTCTTAAGCCATAAAATTCTGGGGAGTGCGCCTAATGCAAAAGTTTGTCCTGAAGTATGATAAAACTCTTCTTCTATACCTTCAAAATGTTTTTTTAAGTACTTAACCTCTTCACCTGCTCTTGCATCAACATTTGCGACACCCCAAAGCTCATTTCCATCTTTATCATATAAAACAATACCTTCTCTCATGCTTGTAGAACTAAGGGCTAAAATATCATTTGGATTTATTTGTGATTTTTCAATTGCTTCTTTTATACAATCAATACATAGTTGCCAGTTTGTAGTAAAATCAAAGCTCATACTGTATTTAACACCTTCATCTTCTAAATGCGTCCATTCCCTTTGACCTACACTTATTTGATTTCCATTAGTATCAAAAATAACCGCCCGAACGCTACCTGTTCCTGCATCAATGGCCATTAAATATTTCAATATGCTCTCCAATTAGAATAAAATTAACAATTGTCATTTATAATTATAAATAATATTATAAAAAATTTTATTTCTTTAATTACTTGATTATAGCATATAATTATAATAAACAAATTATTAACTTTAAGTCTATTTAAAGAATAAATAAGCAAAAAGGATTTATTATACTTACAAGATGTTGTTGTTACTTTTATGTAATAAATCTCTAATATAATCACTAGTTATATAAAATTTAGGAGAAAAGATGAAAAAATTAGCCCTTTTAGCTGTTGCTACAACTGCTTTACTTAGTAGTAACTTATTTGCCAATGATACACTTAAAATCCTTACATGGAAAGGATATGCACCCCAAGCATTAGTGGATAAATTTGAAAAAGAAACAGGCATAAATGTTGAACTTACATATTCAAATAATGAAGAGATGATTGCAAAATTAAGAGCAACAAGAGGCGCAGGATTTGACCTAGCCCAACCTTCTCAAGATAGAATAAGTTCAGTACAAGCAAAATATAAAATCTATATGCCAATAGATTATTCAAAAATCACAACAGCAAATGTTGTTCCATCTATGTTAACTGCTGTTAAAAACAATACAAAAGTAAAAGGTGAATCATATGCAATACCTTTTTGTTATGGAACTTCTGGTTTAATAGTTAATAAAAAGTTAGCTCCTGGTGCAAAAGATTATAGTGATTTATTAAATCCTAAATATAAAGGAAAAATCTCTTATAGACTTAAAAGACCAACTTTAATTGCTGTTGCATTTGGAAAAGGAGTTGATCCCTTTAAAAAATATTCTGATATAGCGGCTTACTCTTCTTTAATGAATACAGTTGAAAAAGATTTAATTGCAGCAAAACCTTTAGTACATAACTATTGGGCAAATGGAGATGCACTTTTAAGTATGTTAAGAAGTGGAGAAGTTACTGTTGCCATGGGATGGGACGGTGGTGGTTGGAAACTACACAAAGAAAACCCAGACATTGATTTTGTTGCCCCAAAAAGTGGAGCATTAGGTTGGATTGATACTTTTGCAATTCCTTCAAAAGCTAAAAATATTGATGGTGCTTATAAATGGATTAACTTTATGCTAAAACCAGAAAATGCAGCTTATTTTACAAATGACCAAGGTTATGGTACAGCTTCTAATGGAGCAATTAAATTATTAGATTCTGAGAAAAGAGATAACTTTGAGAGAACATTTAGTAATGAAGATATTGAAAATATAAACTGGTATCCTCCTGTACCTGCTAAATTAGAAAAAATAGAGGGTAGAACCTTAGATTTAATAAAATCTGCACAATAAACAATAAGGGAAGTTCATACTCCCTTATTATAGGAAAATCAATGGAAAATATTTTAGACATAAAAGAATTAAAAAAAACTTTTGGAAAGTACAAAGCTGTAAATGGAGTAAACTTCCAAGTAGAAGAAGGGAAGTTTTTTTCAATTCTAGGACCATCTGGTTGTGGTAAAACTACTCTTCTTAGAATGATTGCTGGATTTTTAGAGCCAAGTTCAGGAAATATACTTATCAACAATAATGAAATGGTAGGAATACCACCAAATAAAAGACCTGTAAATCTTGTTTTTCAAAACTTAGCACTATTTCCCATGATGAATGTCCAAGAAAATGTAGCCTTTGGCTTAAAAAGACAAAATGTTCCAAAAAAAGAGATAGAAAAAAAAGTCAAATCTATGTTAGAGAGAGTTCACTTAAGTGATTACTTAAATCACAATGTACAAGAACTTTCAGGTGGACAGAAACAAAGAGTTGCCATAGCTAGGTCACTTGTACTTTCACCTTCAATTTTACTTTTAGATGAGCCTTTAGGAGCCTTAGATTTAAAACTTAGGGAACAGATGAAAATAGAGCTGAAAAAACTTCAAAATGAAATTGGCACCACCTTTATTTATATAACTCATGACCAATCTGAAGCATTAGTTATGAGCGATAAAGTAGCAGTTATGAATAAAGGACAATTAGAACAAATAGATACTCCTCAAAATCTATACTCAAACCCAAAGACCAGTTTTGTAGCATCTTTTGTGGGGGAAACAAATAAGTTTCAAGCTTATAAAGAAAATGAAAATTCAGTTAAAACAAAAGAGGGTCTTAATTTTTTAGCCAAATTTATAGATACTGATATACAAAAAGATTGTCTATTATTTATAAGACCAGAAGCCATTGCCCTATTCCCAAAAGAAGGTGAAAAAGATATGAATTATTTTGATTTGAAAGTAAAAACAATACTTTTTGATGGTTCAAATACAAAAATACTAGCAAGCTTTTTAGACAATAATAATGAGATAATGGTTTCTCTTCCTCAAAATAGAGAGTTTACTCATATTCAAAAAGATGACATAGTAAAAGCTGGCGTTCATTTAGAAGATTGTAAGTGTTATAAATCATGAAAAAGCATATTAAATTAGGATTTTTTATATTCTTTATTCCAGTATTTTTGTGGCTTTTTTTACTTATAATTTTGCCACAAATTGATCTGTTACTTATGTCATTAAAAGTAGAAAATGATGTGGGTGATATGGTTTGGAGCTTTAGTAATTATAATGCATTTTTTAAAGAAAATATATATTGGTATACTTTTGTAAGAACAGCTACATACTCTATTCTTGTGACATTTTTGACTTTTGTAGTAACCTTTCCCATTGCTTTTTATATCACAAAAGTTGTTTCACCCAAATATAAAGGCTTTTTGACAATACTTCTTTTGATGCCATTTTGGGTGAGTGAACTTGTGCGTGTTTATGGTTGGATGATTTTACTTAGAGAAAGTGGAGTTATAAACTATTATTTAATGCAATTTGGAATAATAGATAAACCAATTGAAATGCTTTATAATGATATAAGTATGATAATGGGACTTGTTTATACTTCAATGCTATTTATGATAGTTCCACTTATTTCTGCATTAGATGGCATGGATGATAGCTATATTGAGGCAGCTTTAGATTTGGGTGCTTCTAAATTTGTAAT
Organism: Arcobacter sp. F2176; assembly: GCF_004116465.1. Classification (NCBI taxonomy): domain Bacteria; kingdom Pseudomonadati; phylum Campylobacterota; class Epsilonproteobacteria; order Campylobacterales; family Arcobacteraceae; genus Arcobacter; species Arcobacter sp. F2176. Next base: position 100,251 of record NZ_PDJV01000003.1, on the reverse strand, counting down.
CTTCTTCAAAATAATTATTCCCTATGCAGCTCCTGGAATTGTATCTGGTTCTATAGTTGTATTTATGTTAACACTTGGTAATTATTTAACTCCAAATCTAATGGGTGGAAAAAATTCCTTATGGTTTACAGAGCAAATTTATAACCAATTTATCGCAAGTTTCAATTGGAATCAAGGTGCCGCTTTTGGTTTCTTACTTTTGATTTTATCTTCACTTATTATTTGGATTGCTTTAAAAATTTCTAAACAAAATCTTTCAAAGGCTTTATCATGATAAGATCATTGCCAAGAAGCAAAAAATATAATTTTGGCTTTTTACTTTACATAACTTTGTTTTATGTTTTTTTATTTGCACCTTTAGTTATTACTTGTATTTTAGCATTTAATAATTCTGATTTCCCAACTTTACCTTGGAAAGGATTCTCCCTTGATTGGTTTTTATCAGATACAAGGGATAGACTTGGATTATTTCATGATGATAATAGTTTACAAAGTATTTTTATAAGTATTCAAACTGCTTTTTTTGTCTCTATATTTTCTTTGATTATGGGGACAATGGGTGCATTTTTATTTGAAAGAGAAGAGTTCAAGTTTAAACAAGCTTTTTATTTTCTAGCACTTCTTCCTTTAGTAATTCCAGGAGTAATACTTGGTATTTCATTACTTTTAGCAACAAATAGTGCAGGAACATATATAGAAGATACTTTTGGATTGGATATTAATATTTTAAGACCTAGCTTTTGGTTGGTTATTGTTGGTCAATTTTCATTTATCTCTACTTTTGTTTTACTTGTAGTTTCTGCAAGACTTAAAAAGTTTGATAACTCTTTATCTGATGCTGCTTTAAATTTAGGAGCCACAAAATTTGAAACCATCAGATATATTATTTTACCATTTTTAAAACCAGCTCTTATAGGAGCTGGTGCTGTTGCTTTTCTAATGAGTTTTGAGAACTTCAATACTACCCTATTTTTAGTGGGTTCTGATACCACTTTGCCTATAAATTTATATCTACAAGTTAGAGATGGAAGTACTCCTATTATAAATGCAATTTCATTTTTACTAATAATTACAACATCAATCTTGGCAATATTAAACTTAGTACTTACAAAAAAAGAGGTAAGATAAATGAACTTTTGGGATAACTTTAAAAAAGATGAACAACTACTTATAGCTCACAGAGGATTGAGATCATTAAGAGCTGAAAATACAATGTCAGCCTTTGAACAAATAATTGGGAAATACCAAATAGTAGAGTTTGATGTTGCTTTTACAAAAGATGGAATTGCTGTTATTATTCATGATGACACACTAGAACGAACAAGTGATGTAAAAAATTTCGAAGAGTTCAAAAAGCCTTATAAGGTTGTAGACTATACCTATGAACAACTCCTAAAGCTTGATTTTTCTTCATGGTTTATAAAAGAAGATCCCTTTAATGCTATAAAAGAGAATATACTCTCAATTGAAGATTTAAAAAAAGAACAAATACAGAAAATACCAACACTAAAAGAGGTCTTACTATTTTTAAAACAAAACAATATCTTCGCAAATATTGAAATAAAAGATTTAGAAAATACAAAGTTCCATGAAATAGCAGCAAAAGAAGTATTAAAAATAGTTGATGAAACTAAAATGCAAAACAAAGTTATAATCTCTTCTTTTAATCATATTTATTTAAAACAAATACATGATATAAATCCCTCAATCGAAACAGCAGCATTACAAGAAAAAAAGCATCCAAAAGATTTGATAAATTACTTAAAAAGTTTAAATGTAAAAAACTATAATTGTGATTTTGAAATTACAGATGAAACTTTGGTTAAAAAATTAAATGATGCAGGATTTTATGTAAATGTTTATACTGTAAATAAAAAAGAAGATATTAAAATGTTATTTAAATGGGGAGTAAAGTCTATTTTTACAGACTTTTAAAATAAGAAGTTTAAAACTTCTTATTTTTTCAATTTTTCAAGGAAACTTATCACTTCGTGATACCACTTTTTGCTAATTTTGCTTGCTCTAGTTCCCAATATTCCATTTCGAAACTATCTTTTTCACTTATACTTACAAAGCCACCTAATTTTTGAGCTCTTAAAACAGCTCTTATAGTGTGCGTTACAATATCATTTATAATACTTGCTTCTTTCTCATTTTTCCCAAAAGATATAACTCCAAAGTCTTTTATTACAGCATAATTTGGAGCAGGATTTAGACAAATTTCATCTTTTGCATACCTTTCAAAATATATTTTATATTGTTTTTTATACTCTTCTATAGCACTTTTTATATCATTATTTTCCAAAACTAAAGGTACTTTTTTTGTTCTAATAATATGCTCAGGAGTTAAAACTCCTTTTGTAACATTTTCTTTTAGATTTGTTTGAGAAGCATAATATAAAGCTTCTTTATCTTGATTTACTTTTAAAGCTACATCATAACCTTTCTCGTTAGAAATAGTAGTTATAAGTTCAGTTAAATCTACTTCTTTAGTTTCCAAATTTGGTATTTCAAGTTTTGCATTATCTTCTAAAAAGTTCTCTGCTAAAGTAACAGCAGATATCATTTTGTCATAGGATTTTTTTGCATCATCATCAAAGGTAAATATTCCATGATTATGCAAAATAATTCCATCACTATTTTCCCAATCATACTCCTTAGTCATATCATAAATAGTTTTTGCCAATATGAAACCAGGCATTACATAAGGGATAATTAAAAAGTTTGGAAAAACTTTTTTAATATTTTCTATTCCATTTTTATTATTAGATATTGTTACAACCGCATCTGCATGTGTATGGTCTACAAATTTAAAAGGAATGATTGCATGTAAAATTGCTTCAACAGAAGGATTTGGTGCACTTTTGTCTATCATAGCTTCTTTTTGTTGTGATACCATATCACTATCACTCAAACTCTCAAGTTTTGCCATCTTGATTAAAGTATCAAGTTTAACAGGAGCAAAACCTTCTTCTTTGATTGAAACTAAGTCCCAACCACTTCCTTTTACATAAAGAATATCTTCATCATTTACTTTTGATTTTACAGAAGTATTACCTCCACCATGTAGAACTAATTCATCACTTCTACCTAACAAATTAGAAGTAAAAACTCTTAGTTCTAAATCACTTTTATACTCTTTTGCCTCTTCATCTGTCCATAAGTTTTTCAAAATATTGCCTTTATATAATCTCTAAATCATCACTATATTTATCTTTACAGTATGGTTCAAAGTTTGATTTATAGTATTTATAATGTTCTGTAGTTTTGTGACCTTCTAATGCTTCTTCATTTTCCCAAGCTTCAACAACTACAAATTTTGCTGGATTTTGTTTAAGTTGATAAATGTCATAGGATAAACACCCTTTTTCATTTTTAGAAGCTTCAACCATATCTTTTAATAAATCTTTCATTTTATCAATAGAATCATCTTTTGCAATAAATGTAACTTTTTTTATAATATTCATAATATCTCCAATTGTTTAGTTAATAGTTTTCATTTTATTATATTTTGACTTAATAAATAAAACTGCTTTTTAAGATTGCTTTTTTATTAAAAATAGTTATAATACTATATCAAATAAAGGAGTTTCTATGATTAAGTTATTGACAATACTTATAATTACATTTCTTTCACTAAATGCAGCAAGCTTTAATTGGGAAAAAAATTATACTACTGCTATGAAGAAGGCAAAAGAACAAAATAAACCTATTTTTGTAATGATTAGCTCACCAACTTGTCCAGAGTGTAATTATATGAAAAAACATATTTTTGTGAAAGATGAAGTAAAAGATTTCGTAAATAAAAATTTTATTTCATATCAATTTGACATAAATGATACAGATATACCAAAGCAGATGCAATTTTGGGGTATACCAAGATTTTATTTCACAAAAGATGGAGAAAATGTATATAAAAAAGCTATGGGTGGAATGAAAGAAAATAAATTTATGACATTATTAAAGGAGAATAAAAAATGAAAAAAATATTACTTTTAGTTTTTAGTTTCACATTTCTTTTCTCATATGATGCAGTACAACTTGAAAAATTTAAAAAAACACTTGTTTGCGAAGATTGTGATTTAACTGATGCAAAATTAACAAGTATGAATTTACAAAATGCAAATTTTGCAGGTTCTGATTTATCAGGAGCAGATTTATCTAAGTCAAACTTTTCAAAATCCTCTTTTTGGGGAACAAAGCTTGAAGATGTCAAAGGAATAGATTCAAATTTTTTTCAGAGTAATTTTGAAAATGCAACTATAAAGAACTCTACTTTTGATAGAAGTAATTTCAAAGGTGCCAATATGAAATTAACAGAAATAAAAGATGTCTCTTTTAAAGAATCAAATCTCTGGGGTGTTAGATTTGATGAAGCATCAATTGATAATGTAAACTTTTCTTCTTCAAGAATTGCAGATGCTAGATTTATTGATTTAGATTTGTTAAGTTCTGATTTAAGTGATACTTTAGCATTTGGTGCTGTTTTTGAAAGAGTGAATTTATTACAAAAAGATTGTGATTATTTAAAAAGTGAAGAAGCAAAATTTAAAGACGACGACTGCCAATAAAAGATACTTTAAAGTATCTTTTATAGTTGTGATTCAATTAATTTTTGTAAATTTTCACCGCTAAGTTCTTGAAGAGGTATTCCGTTTACAAAAAATGAAGGAGTTCCTCTCACATTTAAAACCCTTGCATCATCTAAGTCTTGTTCAATAATTTTATCATACATGATATTATCCATGCTTATTGATAGTTTTTTCATATCAAGTATATTTGACTTTTCTAAAACAATCCATAACTTTCTAGGATCCACACCATGTCCATCTAACCATTGATTTTGTGTAGCAAACATCAATTCTAAAGTCTCATTAAAAAGATTTTGTTCTCTTGCCCCTTCTAACATTTTTACTGTATAGTTAGAATTTTCATGAAAGGGTGCATATCTTAGAACTAATTTAATATCATCTTTATGCTTTTTAATTAAATCTTTAACAAAAGGATAATAATAAGCACAAGTTCCACAAGCTGGATCAAAAAATTCTATTAATTGAACTTTTGCATCTTTTGGTCCTATTACTAAAGAATAATCCCTTTGAAAAAGCTCTGCTTTTCCACTTGCAACTTTTGTAAATTCATTGGCTTTATTTTGTTTATAAAAATATCCACCTACAAGAAATAATCCAATTAATACGATTAGTATTATTAAAACTGTTTTTTTATTCTGCATTTCTACTCCTAGTGTATGTATTTTAATATCTATATATTAATAGAATATAAATATTTATTTTTAAAAATCAAAATTATACTAATAAAACCTTATTTTAAATAAAATAATTTATTATAGGAGTTAAAATGCAAATATTTGATCCAATTGAATATAAAAATATGGTTAAACAGTACCAAGAAGAAGATAGACCACTAGATTGGTTTGATACCATTTATAAAAATGCAAAGGGAGATTATAAAAAAGTATTTTGGGCTGACTTGAAAGCAAGTCCTTATTTAATAAATTGGTTAAATAAAAATAAAATCAATAAACAAGCCCCAAAAGCTGTTGTAATAGGTTGTGGTGTTGGTGATGATGCAGAAGCATTAAGCGACTTTGGATTTGAGGTTACTGCATTTGATATAGCTCCAACTGCAATCGAACTTTGTAAAAAAAGATATCCAAATACAAAAGTTAATTATCTTGTTGCAAATTTATTTGAATATGATAAAGCATGGCTTGGAAACTTTGATTTAGTATATGAATGTAATACAATACAAGTTTTACCAGGTGATTATAGAAGTAAAGCTAGAGTTGCTATTTCAAATTTATTAAATATAGGAGGATATGTACTTGTCTCTTGTAGAAGTAGAAAAGAGAATAAAAACTTAGATGAGATACCTTTACCTTTGGATAAAAAAGAAATAAATCAATTTGTATTAAGTAATGGATTAGAAGAGATTAGTTTTTTAGCATATGATGATAATCAAAAACCTTCTGTTCCTCATTTTTTTGCAGTATATAAAAGAGTAAAATGATAAAAAAAATACTTAAAATTATTAAATCAATTTTCATAAAAGAGAAGACTTTCCCCTGTATTGTATGGGATGGGAAGAAAATGAGCTACCCAAACTTAACAAATACGCAGATAAAAGAGATAGAAAAACTCCCTAAATATGAGGGTTGGAGAGTAATGATTAATGAAAATGTAATATAATATTAAATTTTTTTTAATAATACTTGCATTTAATTTTTATTTTAGCTATACTGTTTTTCATGAAGATGGTTTCGAGTTTCATCTTTGGCTTTTTTTATTGAAAACTATTTACAAGTACACAGATAATCTACCATGAAAGAACACTCAAATTTATATTTTCTACCACTTTAGCAATAAAGTATATTTAAACAACAAAGGAAACTGCATGGCAGATTTAGTAAACGGAACAGTAAAATGGTTCAACAGTGAAAAAGGTTTTGGATTTATCGAACAAGAAAACGGTGGTAAAGATGTATTCGTACATTATAGACAAATTAACAGTACTGGATACGGTAGAGTATCTTTAAACGAAGGTCAAAAAGTAACTTTCGAAGTAGCTGAAGGTCAAAAAGGTCCACAAGCTGAAAATGTAACTGCTTTATAATAATAAAGTTATTTACAATAAAAAAGGTTAGTCAAAATGACTAACCTTTTTTTATGCCTAATTTTTAAATAAAAATTAAGAAAATATTAATTTTATAATCTAATAGAAATGAATAGTACAATTTTATGTTACTTTATGATACATTGTATCAATATTATAAACAAATTCTTAATTTTAGTTGAGTTATACATTTTTTATACACTTTATTAACATATACTCCTGCTTCAATTAAGATTTAAAGGGGAAGAAATGAATTTTGAAACTGCAGATTTATGCGATGATAACCAAGACAAAGAGATTCAGGTATTGTCAAATGAATATAAAAATTATGGGGGATTAAAAAAATGTGCTGGACAAATAGTAACAATTAAACTTGATAAAAGCAATTGGGAACTATTGGAAATGTTAAGAGATGAAAATGGAAAAGGCAAAGTTGTAGTAGTTGAAAATGCAAGATATTTTTATGGAGTAGTTGGAGATAAATTAATGGATTTTGCTAAAAATAACAATTGGCAAGCTATTATTATCAATGGATATGTAAGAGACATCGCTTATACAAAAGATATTGATGTTGCTTTATATGCAATAGGGACTTGTCCATTAAGAAATTTTGAAAAAACAACTTCTTCAAGAGGTGATCAATTGAGCTTTGGTGGAGTTACTTTTCATGAAGGTGATTATTTATATGCTGATTTAGATGGGGTAATAGTTTCAAGAGAAAAATTAATCTAATAATATAAGTAGAGATAAAACTCTACTTATATTACATCTATATTCTACATCTACTTTTATCCTAATATTTATCCAGAAAATTCAAAATGTTACCAAAATGTAACTAGTTACTTTATATACAGTTTGTAATAATTATCTAACAAATTCATGATATAATGAAATTATGAAAGAAAAAATATACGTAGTAGATACAAACATTATTCTACAAAACCTACAAAACCTGTATAAAGTCAGTGATAATGGTTCTAATGTAATAGTTGTACCAGAAACTGTTTTATTTGAACTTGAGGATAAAAAAAAGTTACCCAATGAACTTGGTTTTTACTCAAGAGAGTTTGCTAGACTTCTAGCCAAAATGAAAATCAAAGAAGTAGATCATAGAAGTAAATTTAAAGTTGTAAAATATTTTAGTGATAATCTTCAACTACATGTTATTGCAAAAGATAAATATGATTCTGAAATAGAACAAGTTCACTTAAGTGAAAGTAATGACAAAAGAATTATTGAAGTTGCAGCAATCGCACAACAGTACTATAAAGGTGCCCAAACAATATTTTTATCAATTGATATTTATGCAAGAACTTTTGCTCAGTTCAAAGGAATAAAAGCTGAGACTTTACATGATGATAAATCTGTTGTTCCTAAATTTGAGTTTGTAAAAACTTTAGAATTAGACTCATCTAAATTTAACTCACTTGATGGAAAACTTATTACTTCTTTTGATGATAAATATACTTTTGAAAACTTCTCTTATGAATTTAGTAGTGAAGATGGAAATAAAGAGTATGCAATAATTATAAATAAGATAATAAATATTTTAAGTGAAAGTGATTTTAAAGCCTTACAAGTAAAACCTGTAAACCTTAAACAAAAACTATTTTCAAAAGCAATTGTATCTAATATGTATGATTTATTGGTTATTGATGCAAAAGCTGGAAGTGGTAAAACTTTGATGTCAATTGCAAGTGCCATGAGACTTATTGACTTAGGACTTTATGACAAAATAGTATATGTACGAAACTCTATTGAATCACTTGACAAAGGTGCTGATATTGGATTTTTATCAGGAAATGAAGAAAAATTTCGTATTTATAATATGGCTTTGACTGATACTTTAGAATTTATTGCTAAAAAACAGTTAAAGAAATCAGAAAATAAAGAAAACAAAGAATCAATTGATAGCAAAATTTCTGAGCTTACATCTAAATATTGTATTGAAACTTTGTGGCCAGGGGAAGCTAGAGGAAGAACACTTAGCTCTGCTATTGTTATAATGGATGAGTGGCAAAATTCAAGTGAAAAAACTACTCAACTTATACTTTCAAGACTTGATGAAAGTTGTATGGCTATTGTAATTGGTTCAAATAGACAAATTGATAATTTATATTTAAATAAATACAATAATGGTCTAACTACGCTTTTAAAACAGACAAATTTTGAACATGATGAAGTTAAAATGTTTGCAATTGAACTTGAAAAAGCAGTAAGAGGTAAATTCGCAGAATTTACTGAGCGAATATTTGAAAATAAGAAAAACTAAATAGTAGTAAAGAGATTGTTCTATTTTTTAGAACAACCCTCTTCTCCACAGCCACAGCCACCATTCTTTTTAAAAGTTTTTCTTAAAATATATGCTAAAGCTAATAAAACGATTGAAAAAATTGCTATTTCTTGCATTGGATATCCTAATTGATAATAAGTATTAATATAGTATTCTATAATTATATTTATAAATTTGTAATTAAATTGAAATTAATTTGTAACATTAACTAAAATTAAGTCATAATTATGAAAAGAGTAACTTAAGTTAAAAAAGGAAACTACCATTCAAAATAGACTAATAAATGATACTATTTATAATCATATAGAGTATACAAAACTTGAAGATTTGATTTTACAAAGTAAGATATTAAATAGACTGCAATTTGTAACACAAAATGCCCTAGCTTATTTTTCATTTCCATCAATTACAACAAAAAGATTTATACATTGTTTAGGAACAATGCATGTAAGTTCTTATATGCTAAAAAATGCCCTTTTAAATAGTGATTCAACAACAAGGGACATGTTTTTAAGAAGTATGAAAAAAGTTATTCATGAAATAATTGTAGAAGATAAGTTAAATATTACATTTGATGAAGGTAGTTCTTACTTTGATAATAAAGCCTTATATCAATTCTCTATACCTACAAACTCTAAAATGTACAATGATACTTACATAATCACTTTACAAGCTGTAAGATTGGCTGGCTTACTCCATGATGTAGGACATCTTCCTTTTTCACATCAAGTTGAAAATGCACTAAAACGAGTATATGAAAATATACAAAACTCTCCTGATTTACTTCAAAAAGAAGAGAATTTTAAAGACTTGTATGAAGATATAACTTCAAATCAAAAGCAAGTATTACATGAAGCAATTGGTGAAAACTTTATTGATTTATTATTTAAAGAAGAACTTATAAAAAATAGTGATAGGCAATCAGATATTGATTATTTCAAATTATTGCATAAGCTTTGTATGTTTATATTAAAAGAGAAGATTTATGGAAAATTTGATTTTAAAGTATTACATTCAATTATTAGTGGAACTATTGATGCTGATAGATTAGATTATATAAATCGGGATATGGTAGCTTCTGGATATATTGGTGGAGCAAATGACAACTTAAGAATCACAAAACATACTGTATTAGTAAGAGATGGGAAAACTTTTAAAATAAGCTTCTTTGATATGGGCTTAATAGACATTGAACATCTTTTAGAAATGAGATTTAACTTATATAAAAAGGTAATCTATAATCATGGTATTGCAAAAACAGATGCCCTATTAGAAAATGTAGTTTTATATCTTTCAAATAAATATTTTAGAAATGGCATGTTTTATGAAAGAAACTCATCAAACTGTATTGCTATGCTTTGGAATTTTTTAAGTGAAAAAAATGAAGAGAGACGACTAGACATAGTCTCTATGCTTGATGAAAATTGGCTAATTTCACTATTTAAGAAAGAGTATTTTGAAATAAAAAATAAAGATACTAAAACAAATGATGACAAAAAGTATCTAAAATCGTTTGAAGAAGTACTTTTTGGAAAAAGATTTTTTAGATCTCCTTGGAAAAATTTAAATGAATTTTATAAAGTGCTAGAATTTTCTACAATTGAAAGATATAAATTTAGAGAAAGTTTTGGATACCTTACAAAAAATAGATTCAAAAAACTTAGAATCGAACTAGATAAATTTATAAAAAAATGGGAAACTCAAGAAGAAGATGTATTTTTCACATACCAAATTGTATCTTTTACTTTAGGATTAAATAAAGAGTTTACGCTTTATGATGGTGAAGAAATTATTCCAATAGATGAAATTTCAACAGTTAGAAAAAGATTGAAAAAATCTATGCTAAATACTGTACCTTTTTATATTTATACAAATAAAAAAGACATGAATCTAACTTTGAAAAAAGAACTTAAAGATATAGTGTTTAAAATATTTGAAGATTAAATAATAAATTAAGACAAATCCTTAAGAATTTTTGGTTATTATTACGAAAATTATCCTTATAGGACTTGTCATGTTTAACAAAATAAAATTATTTGTAGATGGTGGATTTTTTACAAAATTCATAACCTATTTAATCGTATTAAACGGTATTACGATGGGATTAGAAACTTCAAAAGTATTTATGGCAAACTATGAAGTTTATGCAAACCTATTTAATCAAATCGTTATTACAATATTTACAATAGAAATCATACTTAGAATTTATGTTCATAGAATATCTTTTTTTAAAGATGCTTGGAGTATATTTGACTTTACAATAGTTGCTATTTCTTTAGTTCCATTAAGTTCTGGCTTTGAAATTTTAAGAATACTAAGAGTACTAAGACTTTTTAGACTTATAACTGTTGTCCCTCAAATGAGAAAGATAGTTACTGCACTTATTAGTGTAATACCTGGTATGTTATCTGTTATTGCTCTTATGAGCTTGTTCTTTTATATATTTGCAATTATGTCTACTCAACTATTCTCACAGAGCTTTCCACAATGGTTTGGCACCTTAGGAGAATCATTTTATACACTTTTTCAAATCATGACTTTAGAGTCTTGGTCTATGGGAATTGTTCGACCTATCATGGAAGTTTACCCACATGCATGGATTTTCTTTGTTCCTTTTATATTTATTGTGACCTTTGTAATGATAAATTTAGTTGTTGCAATTATAGTTGATGCAATGGCGATACTAAATCAAGATGAAGAGAAACATATTATTGAAGAGGTTCAATCAAATGAACACAATGTGAATGATGAAATTAAGAAATTAAGAGAAGAGATTTTTGAGCTTAAATCATTAATAAAGGCAACTATAAAAAGTTAGCCTTTATATAAATAATTTTACTCATTTCTTGAAGTTACTTCAATAAGGTGGTAACCAAATTCTGTTTGAACTGGACCTTGTATTTCTCCTACAGGTGCAGTGAATACTACGTCTTCAAACTCTTTTACCATTTGACCTTTACCAAATGTACCTAAAGCTCCACCTTGATCTCCTGATGGACATAATGAATATTGTTCTGCAGCTTCTACAAAATCTAAATCCCCACTAATTATTTGTTCTTTAACTTGGTTACATATCTCTTCATTGTCTATTAAGATATGTCTTGCACTAGCTTCCACTGCCATTAATACTCCTTTTTAAAATAAATCTACACACTGAACTTCATCTGGAAAAAATTCTTTTATCTTACCTCTTCCTAGATTCTTTGCTTCATAAAGTGATATATCAGCGTTTCTTAAAATATAATCAACAGAATTTGTTTGATTATCATAATGGGTAATACCCACGCAAATAGTTTTTTTCAAAGTATAACCTGAGGGAGATACTTTTACTTCACTTTTTGCAAAAACATCGATTAATTTTTGAGCTACAAGTTTCGCATCATTTTGTGATGTAAGTCCAACTAAAGTAACTAAAAATTCATCCGCTTCTAATCTTACAACAATGTCAGATTCCCTTATATTATTTCTTAATATTTCTGATAAACTAATTAAAACCTTATCCCCAATATCATAATCAAATTCATCAATAACTGCTTTAAAGTGATCAATTCCTACCATCAAAAATGAGATATTTTTATTCTCTCTTTTTGATAAAGGTAATAGTTTATTTAAATGTTCAACTAAAAACTTTCTATTATAAACACTTGTCAAAGGGTCTTTAAAAGTCAACTTTTGTACTAATTCTTGGTATGAAACACTATTTACAAAAGGTGCCACCATGTAAAAAAAAGCATTTAAGATTTCATCATTTGATGTGATTTCTTTTAAGTGTTTTTCATTTTCACAAACTAAATAAAAATTTATGGCTAAACTTTTATTCATAAAAACTTTATATTTCTTAATCATTGAACTATTTTCATAAATTTCATCATTAGAATTTTGAAAAGCGATCTCTTTATCTTTTTCATCCAAAGAGTCAATTATAATTTTTAATGATTTTATATAAAAGGTTTTTTCAATCCATAGTTGTAGTTCTTCATAGATAAGCTTAACTTCTTTTAGATCTCTTAATCTATCATAAAAATCAAGATATTCATAAATATTTTGATTAAAACAATTAGCTTCTAAAAATCTTTTTATACCACTTACAATCAAATTATTCATCAATTTCCTTGAAAAATATATTATTTAATTATATATTACCTATTTTTACTTTTATTTTTTATAATATGAACTATCTATCAAATATTCTAAAGAATTTCCCTTTGATCTTTAAAGACTCTTTTTCTTTTATTTTTCTCTCATAAGCATCAACTTTTATTGCCACATAAGAGCACATAGGAAGTATTTTTATCTTACCTATATCATCTTTTCCTAAACCATTATCTTGAATCAAACACCCTAATATATCAGCAGGTCTTAGTTTTAATTTTTTTCCACCACTTATATAAATAGTTTTATATTCTGAGCTTAGTTTATATACCTCATCAATCAAACTCTCTTCATCTATATAAACTAACTCTTTATTTACTTGCAACTCTTCAACTTTATCTTCATCATAATCATTATATAAAGTTAAAGCAACTCCACTTTTCCCAGCTCTTGCTGTTCTTCCTATTCTATGTGTATATACATTTGTATCATTTGCCATATCATAGTTTATAACCATCTCAACATCATCAATATCAAGTCCCCTACTTGCAACATCAGTTGCTATTAGTATTGGGTATGATTTATTTGAAAAAAGTGTGATAATTTCATCTCTTGTTTTTTGTTCAAAATCAGAGTGTAAAACTAAAGGATCATATCCCATATCATAAAGATAGGTATCTAATTCATCACATTTGATTTTTGTATTACAGAAGATTATTACAGAATTTGGTTTATAAGTTGAAAATAGTTTTAATAAAACACTATCTTTTCTTGAAGTTTTTATAAACTCTTCTCTTATAGTACTTTCTGTATGAACTGTATCTACACTTTTAAAAATAGGATCTACTAAGATACCTTTTGAAAGCTCTTTTATATTTTCATCATAGGTTGCAGAAAATAGCAGTGTTTGTCGTTGTTTTGGTATAAAGTTAATAACCTTTTCTATATCTTCCAAAAATCCCATATCAAGCATTCTATCTGCTTCATCTAGTACAAGTGTATCAATTGATTCTGGATCTAGGTTTTGCTCTCTTAAATGGAAGAGTACTCGTCCAGGAGTTCCAACTATTACATGAGCTCCATGGGTTAATGAATGTGTTTGTCTACTTGAGGGAACGCCACCACATAAAGTTAATATTTTGATATTGTGTTTATATCTAGCTATTCTTCTAAGTTCCTCTGCAACTTGATCAGCAAGTTCCCTTGTAGGACATAAAACTAAGCATTGTGTTTTAAACTTCTTTACATCTAGTTTATTTAATAGCCCTATTCCAAAAGCAGCAGTTTTTCCACTTCCAGTTTTTGCTTTTGCTATTACATCTTTTCCTTCTAATATTAAAGGTAAAGACTCCTCTTGTATTTTTGTTAGAGTTTCATAACCTAAAGATATCAAGTTTTCTTTTAGTTTTTCATCTATGTTTAGTGTAGTTATTGCTAGCATTTATATCTTCTTTAAGTAATAAGTAACAGTAAGTACAATAGCTAAGATTATTGCTACTCCATAATACTTATAATCATCTGCGTAAGTTAAAACAACTTCGCCTAATTTATAACTGACATATCCAACTATTACTGCCCAAAGAATTGTAGCAAAGAAGTTAAATATAGTAAATTTTTTAAATGAGTATTTTGTAAGTCCCATAGCCAAAGGAATCAAAGTTTTTATTCCATATACATACTTTTGCAAGAATACAACGGGTGAGCCATATTTTCTCATCCACAAATGTGCAAGTGCAACTTTTCTCCCATGCTTTCTCATTATATCTTTTGCATAGTTTTTATTTGTTCTTGCCATGTAAAATAAAAACTGATCCCCTAAAAAGTTTGAACTAGCTGCAACGATAATACATACATAAATATTTAAATCACCAGAATAAGCTAAAACACTTGCAACCACAAGTCCAACAAAACCACCACCAAATGAGTATAAGAATAGAGCTAAATAACCCCATTGATTAATTATATCTTCCAAAACAATCCTCTATATTTATTAATAGGAAGAATACTATCTAAAATAGTGATAAAAAGCTCTTAACTTCTCTTGTGCTTCTTCTATACTTATGGGAGTAAATCTTATTTTACTATTTGGTTTTGCTTGTGCTAGATTAAAACAATCTAGACTAAAAACAGTTCCAATCTTTGGATATCCTCCAATTGTCTGTCTCTCTTTTAATAAAATAATTGGCTGTCCATCACTTGGTATTTGAATAGCACCAAATGCAATACCCTCTGAAATGATTCCATTTATATCTGATTTTATTACTTCACCATTTAACTTACACCCCATTCTATTAAAATCATTTGTTATGGTATAAGTGCTTGAAAAGAATTTATCTTTCTCTTCTTGGGAAAAATTATCTTCTTGGGAACAAAGAATTACTCTTAAAATCAATTCATCACTATACTTTGGAATATATTCTTTATGTAGTCTTTTTTTGTATGTGGGTTGTGAACTTTTAAAAGGTAAGATATCCCCTTTTTTTAATTTATCACCATCTATCCCACCAAGCTTCTCTTTTATAGTTGTACTATTACTTCCAAATTCTTTTTTAATATCAAAGCCACCACTTACTGCTAAATATACTCTCGTACCCTCTATTATTCTTCCAACTTTTAAAATATCACCATTTTTTATATTGTATGTTTCCCAAGTATTCATTAAAACATCATTTATAAAAAACTCACACTTAGCACCTGTAAGTGCGATTTGTGTTGAGTCATTTACTTTAAACTGAACATTTGAAAAAGATATTTCTAGGGCATTTGTACCATAATCATTTCCAAGGATTTTATTTACATATAAATAAGCATACTCATCCATTACCCCTGAATTTGAAACTCCAATATTCGAATAAGAGAATCTTCCCATATCTTGTATTGTTGCAAGGATTGGTTTATTTATTATTTCTAAACTCATATAATTCCACCTTGAGCTAAAAACTCTTCTTTACTGATTGCATTAAATTTAACCTTATCTCCAACACTCAAAGGTGAAAGTTTTTCTAAACTCTTATCAAATAGTTCCATTGCTGTTCTTCCTATAATATTCCACCCACCAGGAGAACTTTGAGGATAAACTGCTGTTTGTGTATCTGCAATAGCAACTGAGCCTTTTGGCACACTTTTTCTTGGGCTTGATAATCTTGGCACGGCTATTTGTTTATCAACACTTGCTAAAAATCCAAAACCAGGAGCAAAACCTATGGCATATACATCATATAGTTTTTGTGAATGTATTTCTATAATCTTTTCTATTGGAAGTTTTGTTTTTATACTCATGTCACTTAAGTCCAAAGCAACTTCTTCTCCATAATAAACATCAATATTTATAATGTTTTTAGAACTATTATCTTCATACTCTAGATTAATACTTTGTTTTAATAGTTCTACTAAAGAAGAATAATCATATTTAAAAATATCATATGAGATATAAATAGTAGTATATGAAGGAATAATTTCTATTATTCCTTCTATATTTAAACTCTTTAAAGACAAATAAGCTTTTTGCACATCATTAGCTATCTTTTCACTTATTTCATTTCCAAAATATATAACTAATGAATCAACAGAAGCTACTTTAAATATCATGCAGATATTTCCTTTCTAAGTATTTTTATAAACTCTAAAGCATTTTGAGTATCACCATGTACACAAAGAGCATCAACTTCTAAAGCTAATTCTTTTCCACTAATACTATTTAAAGTACCTTTTTCTTTTAGATTTTTAACTCTTGATATAACTTCTTTTTCATCATGAATCACAGCATTATCTTCACTTCTTGAGACTAAACTTCCATCATCATTGTAATTTCTATCTGCAAATACTTCATATAATAAAGCAATATTATAAGCCTTTGCGATTTTTGCATACTCTTCATTTTTTGGGCTTGATAGTATCATTAGATTTAGACTCTTATCATAAGAAGAAATAGCACTTAAAATTGCTCTAAATACATTTTCTTTATTCATCATATCATGGTATAACCCACCATGGGGTTTCACATAAGAGACATAAGTATCATGTACTTTACAAAAAACACTTAATGCTCCAATTTGATATAAAACAATTGAACTTATCTCTTCATCACTACAAGGTATACTTCTTCTACCAAATCCTACTAAATCTTGATATCCAGGATGTGCCCCAACTGTTACATGGTATTTTTTAGCTAAAGCAACTGACTTATTCATAGTAAGAGCATCACTTGCATGGAATCCACAAGCAAGATTTGCCATATTGATATATGGCATAATCTCTTCATCTAATCCCATCTTCCAAATACCAAAACTCTCACCCATATCACAATTTAATTTTATACTCATCTTCTCTCCTATAAATCAATCTATTTTGCAGTCATATATCTAGGTACAAACTCTACAATTTCTGGAAAAACTGTAATTAAAACAACTGCAACAATCATCAAAATAAAAAATGGAAGTGTTGCTTTTAATATGTATTCTATTTTTTCTCCACTTATACTTTGTATAACAAAGAGTGAAAAACCAACTGGTGGGGTGATTTGAGACAACTCTACCATAAATACTAAAAATATACCAAACCATAATGGATCAAAACCAGCTAATTGAACAATAGGTAATACAATAGGTAAAGTCATAACAACAATAGAAATACCATCTAAAATCATTCCTAAAAATACATACATTATACCAATAATTAAAATCAAAGCAAAAGGTGAAAGCCCCATTGAGGCTATAAATTCACTAATTGCTCTTGCAATACCTAAGAATCCTACTACTTGAGATAAAAATCCAGCTCCAACTATTATAAAACTTATCATTACAGAAGTTTTAATAGTATTTAATAAAGCATTTCGCAAAATTTCAATTGATAAACTTTTAAAATAAATTGCCAAAATTACTGAACCTAAAACACCTAAAGAAGCAGCTTCAGTTGGAGTTGCTAGCCCTCCATAAATAGAACCTAACACTACTGTTATCAAAGATATAACGGGAAATAAATCTTTTAATGAATGAGTAAAATCTTTTAAAGAATATTTATCTTTATTTACAGGAACTACACTTTTATCAACACTTGCAGCAATCATTATATAAACTGAATAAAGAGTAGCTAGTAAAAGACCAGGAAGAATTCCTGCCATAAAAAGCTTACCTATTGATACATTTGATAATACTCCATAAATAATCATAATAAGTGAAGGAGGAATCAAAAATCCTAATGTTCCACTTCCTGCAAGGGAACCTAATGCAAGCGATTTTGAATAACCTCTTTTTTTAAGTTCATCAAGGGTAATTTTTCCAACTGTTGCAGTTGTTGCTGAACTTGAACCAGATATTGCTGCAAAAAGTGAACATGCTGCAACATTTATATGTAAAAGTTTTCCGGGAATAAAACTCAACCAAGGAGTTAGACCATTTAATAGTCTTGTAGAAATAGATGATTTATATAAAATCTCTCCCATTAAAATAAATATTGGTAAAGCTGCCAAAGACCAAGAGTTCAAAGAGTCATACATAGAAGCTGCAAGTAAATCACCAATCTTGTCATATATTGAGAGCACTGGTGGTAAATGATTTACAGCAATCAACATACCTAAAATACCTGTTAAGATTAATGAAACCCCGATCCAAATTGAAGATAACAAAAATACAAACATTATAAATACAAGAACAATTGATAAAATTAAAGGATCAGATATCATTTCTTAATCCTTTCAAAACAAAAGTTAAAACTGCCAAGATAAATAAGCTTATTCCTAAAGGCATAACTAATTGAGTTAAATATAATGGTGTTTCGGAAACTCCTTCTGAAACCATTTGCATATCATATGAATCATAAGTAAATAAAATCGTTCTATATAGTGCAAAAACTAATATAGCAATAGTAATTAAACCAGCGAATATATCAATAAACCTATTTGATTTTTGACTCATTTTAGAAGTTAAAATATTAATTCTAATATGTGCATCTTCATTAAAAGTATAAGCTAAACCTAAAAAAATTGCAGCTAAATACAAATATCCACTATATTCATCTGCAATCATTGTGGACATATCAAAAAAGTATCTAATAAATATCTCTGTTAAGATTAATAAAACTAATGATATTAGTAAAAGTGATGATAAATAAGCTCCCCACAATGAGAGCTTATTTATAAAAGAATAAAATATTTTCATAATTTACTTTCTATATTCTTCAAATATTTTTTTAGTATCTTTGTTGGCATCTTTTAAATACTCATTTAGCATTTTATCAGCAACTTTAGATAACTCTTCTTTTAATTTTGGAGTAGTTTCCCAAATATGCATACCATTTTTTGCCATAGTATCAAGTGCATCTTTATCTTCTGCTTTTACAGCTTCCCATTGTGATTTTTCAACTTCTGCCGCTGCTTTTAACATAGCATCTTTTTGAGAAGAGCTTAAAGAATTCCAATAATCGAGATTAACTGTAACTGCTTGTAAAGGATAAGCATAACTTATTTTTGTAAAGTCAGTTAATACTTCCCAAAATTTACCATCTTTCCCTGAACTTGATGATGTAATAACAGAATTAACTAAACCCGTTCTTAGAGCTGAATAAACTTCTCCCCAAGGTAAGGCGACTGCATTTCCTCCTGCACCATTTACAAAGTTTGCAGAGTTTTTATCATAAGTTCTAGTTTTTACACCATCAAAATCTGCCAATGACTCTAACTTTTTATTTCCATAAAACCCAGATGGTGGCCAAGTTACACTATAAAGTAATTTTTGATTCCATCTTCTTGCAGTTTTTTCATATGCAGGTTTTGAGATTTGATATAATTTATAAGCATCATCATAAGATTGAGCAATAAATGGTAAAGCAGAGATACCAAATACTTTACCACCACCAGCAGTAAATGGTATAAACATATCAGCCATAGCAACAGTTGCATCTTTTACAGCTTTTAAAGGATTACCTTTTACCAATGAAGAACCTGGATATACTGTAATATCAACAGTTCCATCTGTATATTTTTTTACTAATGTAGCAAATTTTTCAGCACCAACAGTATGAAAGTTATCTGCTCCATACTTTGCATTTAAATTCATTTTTACATTTCCAGCAAAAACCATACTGGCAAGTGAAGCAATAATTAAACATTTTTTCAACATGAGTTTTCCTTATTTTTTAGATAAGTAATAATAGTTTTATATAGTGAGTAATTAGTGAGTTTTAAAATATTTAATGAAGTTTTAGTTTATAGCCTTCTTGAGGAATATTTTCTATTAATTCTATTGGTAATCTTTGTCTTAACTCTTTTATAAAAGTTTTTAAAGCACTCATACTCATAGATTTATCTTTCCAAATATACTCTTCAATCATAGAATAAGTTAATACTCTATTTTTATTTTCATGAAGTAAAAGAAGAAAATTTTTATCTCTTTTTCTTAAAAGAACTTTTTCATTTTTATAATAAAGTTCTCTTTTTCCCATATCAAAGTACAACTCTTCTGAAAATACAACTTTCTTTTTTAGTTTATTTCCAAGGGCTTTTATAACTCCACTTAATAAATTATCTGAAACAACTGGTTTTAAAATATAATGATTTATATTTAGATTTATAAGATTTAAAAGGTACTCTTCGCTTGAATATGCAGTTAGCATTATTACAATAGTTGTCAAATCATTTTTTCTTATTTCTTCAACCATTTGAATACCATTTTTTTCTGGCATTTCTATATCTGATATTATTATATTTGGTTTCTTTTCATAGTATAAATAATAGCCCTCTTCTCCATTTGCTGCTTCATAAACTTCTGAAAAATAGTATTTTAGAGTATTAACTAATCTTTTTCTAATACCATCTTCATCTTCAACACAAAGAATTGTATAGTTTTTTAATTGTTCTATTATTTCATCCATTTTTATACCTTTACTTTAATTTTAAAAAGTGCTCCATTTTCTGTATTTTCAACACTTAACTCTCCACCCATATTTTTTTCAATAATCATCTTAGACATATATAGTCCAAGTCCTGTACCTTGAGAACTACTTTTTGTAGTAAAATATGGTTCAAATATCAAATCTAAATGTTCTTCTTCTACCCCATTTGCATTATCTTGAACAATTACAATTGCATATCCATCTTTAAAATCTACTTCTAAATCTATTCTTGGATTTTTTATTTCTCTTTGATTTAATATATCTTTTGCATTTGACATAAGATTTAATAAAACTTGTGCAAATTCTCTTTTATATCCATAAATTTCATAATTCATTTTTATATTATAATGAAGTTTAATATTTGAATTTTTAACAGATGCACTAATCAAAGAAATAGCTTCCATACAAGAATCTTCTATATAAAAATAAACTTTCTTTTTATCTGGTTTAAAAAAGTTTCTAAAGTCATCTATTGTATACGACATAAACTGGATAAGCTTATTAGATTCTTCAACAGACTCTTTTATCATCACATCATCTGCTTTTTTAAACTTTGCTGCTGTTTCAAGTTCCATTAATATACCAGCTACTTCACTTAAAGGTTGTCTCCATTGATGAGCTATCATTGATAACATTGTACCCATTCGAGCTAATCTTGATTGATGGAGCATTGCTCTATCTTTTTTTTGAACCTCTTCAATTGCAACTTGAACTTTTTTTTCTAAATTTTTGTTCATATCTTCTAAAAGAAACTCTTTTTTTTGTACATTTTCTTGATAATGTTTAAAAGCTTTTGAGATTTTTCTTGACATAATATAAGAAATAATACCAATCACTAACATAACAAGAAATGATATAAATACTACTAATCTAATATATTTGTCAATTCTTTTTTCTAATAGTTCTTTATTCTTGTCTATAGAGTTTTGTATGTCATCAATATATAATCCAGCACCAATAACCCAATTATATTTTTGATAAAGCCTAAAAAAACCAAGTTTTTTAGAGAAATTTATCTTTCCTGGTTTTTGCCAATAGTATTCTATAAAAACACCATTTGGGTTCTTTATTGTTTTATTCACAAACTCTTTAGTTATAAAACTACCTACTGCATCTTTTAAAGAAATATCATATGTATTTAAACTATTTTTTCTAAAAGGATGAGCTCTTAAATAATAAGAAGTATCATGAATCCAAATATATCCATTTTTTTCATAACGAATTGTTTCGGTATATCTTAAAACTTGATTTTTCAACTCTTCAATACTTAACTTTTTATTATTTTTCACTTGGAAGTTTATATAGTTTATTATACTTTGAATTTCTCTTTCAAGAATATTCTTTTGCTTTGAAATATAGTCATTTTCAACTCTTATACTTTCTTCTTTAAAGTATTTATTTTGATTTTGTATAAAAAAGTATATATTAAAAAAAGCAATAAGTATTACTGTAATTATAGGAGTTAATATAATTAATTTTGGTATATTCTTTTCTGTAAACATTATAATCCTACTTTTTTTAATTATATTTTATGAAAGTGAGTTAATGGTAAGTAATAGACTAATTTTATGTTCTCTTTATATTAAAGGTCATCTTTTACACCCTGTTTTCTCAATCTAATAACAACCAAGAAAGATATAGTTACACAAATCAAAACAACATCTACTTTCATATTGTATGAAATAATAAACAAAACTAAAGTAGCAACTAAAGCCAACTTTCTATATAAAAATGAATATAAATAAAGTAATATTGCCCCCGCAAAAAATAATAATTCAGCCATTTTTTCCCCTTTATTTTAAAGCCCGAAGTTTAACTACAAAAAGTGTCTAAGAAGTGTGTAAAAAAACTTAATATAATTAATTATTTAATAATCCACTAACTACTTTTATAAACTTATAATTTTTCTCAGAACTCCCATGTAAGCATATTGTATCAGCTTGTAAAAAAAGTTTAATTCCATTTTTACTAGTTATATATCCTCTTTCTTTTAAAGTCTCTACCCTTTGTATAATATCTAACTCATCATTTATAAAAGAGTCCTTTTCACTTCGGGAAAGAATAAAACCTTCATCGTGATAATTTCTATCCACATAAACTTCTAATATAAGAGAGATTCCATATAAAAGCGCTATTTGTTTGTACTTTTCATTTTTTTGACTTGATAAAATAACTAATTTTATATTTTTATCATAAGCACTAATTGCACTTAAAATTGATTTAAAAATCGATTCATCATCCATCATATCATTAAAAAGAGAACCATGAGGTTTTACATAAGATATACTTTTCCCATATATTTTGCAAAAAGCATTTAGTGCACCCATTTGATATATAACAATGGCTAAAATTTCTTCTAAAGAATATACTATTTTTCTTCTTCCAAAACCTGATAAGTCTTGATATGCAATATGAGCTCCCATTTGAACATTGTAGTTTACTGCTAAACTAACTGCTTTTTCCATATTCAATGCATCACCTGCATGAAAACCACAAGCAAGATTTGCCATATTAATATAAGGCATTATCTCTTCATCATTTCCCATCTTCCAAATACCAAAGCTATCACCAACATCGCAATTTAATTTTATGTTCATGCTATTACCTAATAAATTATTTATATTAATTATAACAAATTTTATATTTAATTCATTTTCTTATTTTTTTTCAATATAATTCTATAAAAATTCAAAAGAGAAAAAATGATTGAGTCCAATGAAGAGATAGTAGAAAGAAGAAAAATAGCAAACGATTTTAATTGCAGTGAAGAAATTTTTAAAAATATCAAAAATTGTGTAACATTTTTTGGAAGTGCAAGAACAAGTCAAAATACAGAAATTTGTCAACTAGCTGAAGATTTAGCTTTTAATTTAGCAAATAAAAATATCAATATTGTTACAGGGGGAGGTGGTGGAATAATGGAAGCTGCCAATAGAGGTGCGTATAAAGCAAAAAGTGTAGAATCAATTGGGCTAAATATTTTAATTCCAAATGAGCAAAAACTAAATTCTTTTACTACAAGAAATCATACATTTAATTACTTCTTTTCAAGAAAATACATGCTAGTAAAATACTCAGCTGCTTGTGTAGTTTTTCCAGGTGGATATGGTACACTCGATGAACTTTTTGAAATAATTATTTTAGTTCAAACTAAAAAACTGAAAAACCTAAAAATATATCTTTATGATACAACTTTTTGGAAAGACTTAATCTCTTTTATTGAAAATACATTATTAAAAGAGGGAATGATTAGTAAAAATGAACTAGATGTATTTATATTAACTGATGATTTGGATTTTATTGAAAAAGATATACTAAAACTATTTAATATAAATTAATTAGTTTTGGTACATGTGATATTTTTTATTTTCTGCTGCTACTCTTTTTTGTTCATTTTGATAAAATTCTATTGCTTTTTGTTTTATATTTTCATCAATATCATTTTCTAAATATTCATTGATGCAATCATTTATTACTAATATATAAACAACAGTATTTAATAAAACACCCTCTTCATCATGAGTTAACTTTGCTAAGTCAATAGAGTATATAGCTTCTTGAAAAGTATAAAATAGTCTTAAATCACTTCTTTCAAGCCTATAAGTGTAACCTTTTATATTTAAATAATTATCATAAAATTTATTATAATATTCACTTTTTATGATTTCATTTTTATATTTCTCAACTTCTTCTTTTAGTTCTGATACATCTTTGGCTTCTAATTGTTTATTTTTATATTGATATAAAAATTGTGTAGCTTCATCAAACAATAAAGTTTCTCCTTAAATAGAAATTAAATTTCTTTTATAACTTTTTTAAATAGGATATATTTTATCCTATTTACATTACAATTCTTTCGTCATACAAACAAACTTTAGCTTTCGTTGCTATTGTCTCCTTATTAATAACGGTGATTCCACCGTTATTTAATTTCCCCGTATTCTTCTTTCTGATTCTTTTGTAAAATATGAATTAAACATATTAAACTTAACCAAACTATAATTGTAGTTTATGTCAGTTCTTGGAGCATTTACATATTTAAAGTTAAATTTGGGATCTAACATTTTAATTATTTCTTGTGATAATTTTCCTTTATTATCTATAATTAAAACATCTCTATTTATCGTATACATATCAATAATACTTACATATTTTTCATTATTTACTTTATAAGTTGATATTTCATAATAATCTTTTGAAAATCTATCTACTAACTCAAAACTTTTGAATTTCATTCTTGTTTTTAATTCATATGTAAAAAAACCAGTTACAGAACCATTCCAATGACAATTATCACTTAATTGAATATTTTCTAAAAATAGATTTCCATATATTTGATTATCATCTTTTAAAGTATATGAATTAATTGTACATTGAGAAAAGGTATGTTCTACCTTTGGATTTGTAAGAGTTATTTTTTTATTTACATTTAATAAATTTATATTTGCAGAGCTATTTTTTTTATCATAATAAAAACTACTTGAAGCACAAGAAGTAAAAAATATAGCAATTAATGAGAAAATAAGTGATTTGAAAAACATAGTTTATCCTTTGTTTTTCTTTTATTATACTATATTTTAATCACTACTTCCATTAAAGTAATGATTTAAAGAGTTATGCTTTACTAAGCTTATTTCATGATATAAATCAAAAATTTCTCTTCCACTATATTTATATTCATAATCACTTTTTAGTAATTTTATAAACTCATTATAAAGTATTCCTTTTTTATCTATCATAAATACTTCTTTATTTACTTCCCAAATATATATTAGATGGACAAAACCTTTTGTAGCTGTTTTATAAGTAGAGAACTCATAATGTTTAAATTCAAATCTCTCTTGTAACTCTAAATTCTCTTTTATAGAGTCTTTTAACAAATTCTCAAAATAACCTCTTGCAAGACCATTCCACGAGCAATTTGAATCCAAATGGATATATTCAAAAAATAAATCATTACTATTGAAAGTATATGCTTCTAAGACATAAGGATCATGTCTTGTTTTTACTTCATAGTTTTCTAGTGTAAAATCAAACTTTTCATCATTTGGTAAAATAAAAGATAGCTCTGATTTATTGGCATCGAAGCTAAACACGGGATTTGACATTTGGTTCAATGAGTTTAAAATTTTTTTAAAAAAGTTCATAGTGGCTACTTATTATTAAATTACTTTATTATAAGAAAAAAACTTATTTTATGCAAGTACTTTGAAGTACTTTATTGAAGTTTTCCAATAAGCTACAGTATTATAGCTTATTGAAAGGGATAAAAGATAATTATTAATCCTAAAAGTACAAGACCTACTCTTAAAACTGTTTTTTGTTTATCATTAACTAAAGCATTTGATAAAAGACCTAAACCAAGTGCAATTTTTATAAAAGATAAAAATGCATATAAAAAATTAGTATCTGGTTCTATCAAAAATGGATTTACAACAAATGCCAAAGGTACAATATATAATCCAATACCTAATTTCATAGATTTCCCGGCTACTTCTATCCAATTTGCTTGGGCTATTCCTGATGCTATAAAAACTGTACCACACACAGGTGGAGTAATAGTGGAAAGTAAAGCAAACCAAAATACAAAAAGGTGTGCTTGAATAGCTGATAATCCATACTCTTGTAAAGTAGGACCTGCAATTGATACACAAATGATATAAGCAGCCGTAGTAGGAACTTCCATACCTAAAATCAAACAAGCAAATGCTGTTAAAAGTAAGGCTACAAAAAGTTGTCCATTTGATAAATATAAAATAGCAGAAGTGATTTTAACCCCAATACCTGTGATATTTAAAACTCCAATTACAATACCTGCACAAATAATAACAGAAGCAATAGATGCAATTTGCCTAGAAGCAGTAATACAACCATCTACAAATTTTTCTATAAACTCTTTAAATGATATTTTCCAATCCCTATTTACAAGTAAAAGTAAAATAGAAGCAAAGATTGCAAGGGCTGCTGAGTATTGAGGTGTTTTTCCCACTATTATCAAAGCATAAAGCAAAATTCCAAAAGGTATAAGAAAAAATGGTGCCAGTTTTAAAACCAAGTTTAATTTAGGAATATCTTCCTTATCCATAGCAAGAAGATTATATTTTTTAGCAAATACATCTATACCTATCCAAACTGTTACAAAAAATAAAATAGCAGGGAAAATAGCAGTTGACATAATTTTAGCATATGGCACACCTAAAAATTCTGCCATAATAAAAGCTCCCGCTCCCATAAGTGGTGGCATAATTTGTCCACCAGTACTAGCAACTGCTTCAGTAGCACCTGCTAAACTTGCAGGATATTTTAATTTTTTCATTGTAGGAATTGTAAAAGCACCAGTTGAAGCAACATTTGCAGAAGCAGAACCAGAAATAGAGCCAAAAAAAGCAGAAGCCAAAACAGATACTTTTGCCGCCCCTCCTCTTAATCTTCCCGCAATTTTTGTAGATAAAGACATAAAGGCATTACCACCCTCACCTATTCCCACAAAGGCTCCTAGTATTACAAATACTGCTACGACATTTACAGAAACCCCTGTCAAAGCTCCAAATATACCACCTTCTGCTATAACTAATGTACCAAAGAAACTATCCATTGGTATCTCTTGATGTCCAAAATCTCCAGGGATATAATGACCCCAAAGTCCATAAGCTAAGGCAATAGTTGCAGTCAAGGGAAGTGCTAGTTTTATAGCTCGTCTTGCCATTTCTAAAACACTTAAAAGTAAAGATAAAGCAACAAAGTATTGTAAAGAACCTTCTAATGAACCATATTGATCTTCTAAATCACTATAATTAAAAACTATATATAAAGAAGAAAACAGACCACATACTAATAATATATATCCACCATATTTAATCAGTTTTGAACTATCTTCATCTTGTGATAAAAGAAAAATCCAAGGTAAAACTAAAGCTAAGTGTAAAGGTCTACTTACCAAGTTTGGCATAAGCCCTGTAAAGATTAAGTAAATATGAAAACCAACTGTAATAAATGCTAAAAAAGTCACTACCAAAAATTTTATTGACAGTGACCGACTCTTCTTTTGAACCATTATTTTAGGCTTTGAGGAATAGTGGCATTAACTTCCATATAGTATTTTAATGCACCTTTATGTAGTTTTGTTTTAAACATATTTAAGTTTTTAAATGTGATTGCTTTCCACCAAATATTTTGTTTCTCTAACTGTGGTTTTGATTGCCAAAATGCTTTTGTAAGTTTGTAAGCAGTCTCTTCACTCATATTTGTAGTTGTATAAACTCCAACTGGAAGTGTAGTTGTTGCAACATCTACATCAACACCTGTATATGTACCAGCAGGGATTATTATTTTATCTCTTTTTGTTTTTGTAATTTGTTCATCATTCATACTTAAAAGTCTTATTTTATCACTAGCACTTGCTTCTATTACATTTGGTGCAGGATAAGAACCAGAAGTTGCAAACCCATCAATTTGTCCATTTTTAAGTGCAGTAACTGCACCTGATAATTCTGCACCTATTAGTTTAACATCATCTTTTAAACCAAATAAATCAATATATTTTTTAGCCTCTTTAGCTCCAAAACTTCCTTTTCCTATAAGTAATGATTTTCCTTTCAAATCTTCATAAGTTTTAATATCAGAATCAGCTCTTACAACCATATGCATAGTCAAATATGGGATAGGAAAAAGTGATCTTATTTTTGCATAATCCTCTGGATTATCATTTTTAAACATAGCTTGTTTGTTTTTAGCTAATCCAATTAAAGCAGGAGGTGTTGTAAAAACATAATTTCCTTTTCTTTTTCGTACCTCTTTTACATTTTGAACAGACCCTTGACTCTCTTCAATTGTTACACTCAAATTTTTATTTGAAGCTTTACTAACATCTTCACCAATTTGTACTGCCATTTGATAATAAGATGATGTAGATTTTGCAGCTTTTAAAGTTATTCGCTCAGATGCATTTGCACTTAGCGTAATAGCACATATTGTAGCTATTGATAAGATTTTTGATAATTTCATGTTTACTCCAAATATTAAAATTCAAAAATTATAACAATTTAAAATTAAATTTAGCCCTATAGATTGGGGATTTGATTAAACTAGGTAAAAATTTTTATACCCTTTTAAGTTAATTAGAATATTATTCCATTAACTAATTAATAGTTAACATATTAACTATTAATACAATAACATTTAAATCCCCACTAATTTTAAGGAATAAATATGTCGTTTGAAATAGATAATGCATTTGGTGTATTAGTAGCCAATATACGAAATTTACTAAAAAATCGTTTAGAAAAAGACTTGCAGGAATATGGTATTTCCCCATCTGAGAGTATTATTATAAGAAGACTTTGTGAAAAAGACAATTTAACTCAAAGGGAGTTAGCAAAAGATACTTACTTTAAACAATCAAGCTTAACTCTTCTAATAGATAAACTTGAAAAAAAAGGAATGGTAGAGAGAAGAGCTAAAAAGAATGATAGAAGAGCATATTTGATTTGCATAACTAATGAAGGTAAAAAATTGGAACAAATTTTAAAAGATGCAAGTAAAAAAGTTGAAGAAGAAGCTTTAAAAGGTATAGATAAAGAAAAAGAAGCCTTATTAATTAAAACATTAAAAAATATACACTCAAATTTGAAGTCATAAAAATATGAAAATAATACTATGTGTAATTTCATTAACTATTCTATTTTCAGGATGTGTTCCTAAAGTAACAACATCAAATACAATAAAAGATACAAAAATAGATGATGAGTTAATTAAAGATTTAAATGAATTTTCAAGTAATGATATAGAACTAAAAAATTCTTGGTGGAAAGATTTTAATGATAAACAACTAAATATATTAATAGAAGATGCAATAAAAAATGCTCCAAGTTTAAAACAACTAGAGGCAAAATACCAAAAAGCAAACAATATAATCAAAGCAAAAAAATCTTCAAATTTACCAAATGTAAATTTTGAATCCCAAGCTACTAGACAAAGATTTAGTGAAAACTATATTTTCCCAGAACCATTAAGTGGAAACTATTATAATCTTTATCAAACAGGTTTAAATTTACAATACGATTTTGACTTTTGGAATCAAAGAGCTTCATTAATTAAAGCTTCAAAAAATGAAGCCTTGGCTCAAGATGCCTTGATAAAAGTAAAACAATTGGCAATTTCTACTTCTACTAGTAAGTTATATATCTCTTGGAATTTCAAAATTGAAAAATTGAAAAAACTCTCTACTTTAAAAAAATTGATTTATGAAAAACATCATATTTTAAATGAATTGTATAATATGGGACTATCAAATAAAGAAAAAGTAAATGAAAGCAACTACTTAATCGAAAAAATCAACCAAGATATTTTAAATGTAAACGAAGAAATCGAAAATATAAAAAACTCTATTGCAGTTATTGCAGGACTTTTACCATCACAAATAAATAAGTTAGAAAACCCTTCTATTTCAAATGAATACAAAATCTCTATACCCAAAGATATTCATTTAAATATTGTTTCTCACTTGCCAGAAGTAGCTGTTCAAAAATATCTTTTAGCAAGTAAAGAACAATATATAGAAAATGCAAAATCAAAGTTTTATCCAAATATTAGATTAAGTGGTTTGTTGCATTTTACATCATTTCCATTTTCCCAATTGCTTAAAGAATCTTCTTTTGATCCAGAAGCTGGTGTGGCCTTTTCTTTACCAATTTTTGATGCAAAAAGAAGAGAATCAAACCTAAATACAAAAGTAAATGATTATAATGCCCAAGTATATGCATACAATGAGACAATAATAAAAGCTGTAAATAATATAGTTACAACATTAAAGAAAATACAATTAAATAAGTCCCAAGAAAAATCTGAAAAAATAGTTATTTCTAATAAAAACAAAAACAAAAATATTGAAAAAAGAGTGTATGAATTAGGTATAAAAAACAAAATCAATTTTATAAATAAGAACATAGAATTAGAAGAAGAAAAAATAAAAGAAATCGCACTACAAGACAAGAAATTTCAACTTCATATTGATTTAATTGAAGCCTTAGGTGGTGGATATAAAAATAAGGCAAAAGATGTACTTAGTAGCAAGTAAGCAAAATATATCTTTAGCCATAGAGGAATGGATAAATAAAGACTTACCCATCTTTAAATATATAATAAAATCAACTATTGCTGCACTTTTGGCTTTATGTATTTGTATGTATTTTAACTTAGCTATGCCACAAACTTCAGTATTTACTGTATTTATTGTAATGCAACCCTTTAGTGGACTTGTATTTTCAAAAAGTTATTATAGATTTGTAGGAACCGTTATTGGTACAATAATGGCAATAATTCTAGTTGGTGCTTTTGCCCAAGATAGAGTATCCTTTACTCTGTTTTTTGCCCTATGGGTTGGACTTTGTTCAGTGATTAGTTTTATGTCAAGAAACTTTATGTCTTATGGGTTTGTACTAACAGGATATACCATTGCCTTAGTTGCAATGCCTACGATTGAAAATCCTTTAAATGTATTTACATATGGAATAGATAGATTATCAGAAGTGGTAATTGGTCTTTTATGTGCAAGTTTTGTAAGTGAGATACTCTTTCCTCAAAAACTATCAAATACACTTTTAAAAGGTGAGCAAAATAAATTTAGCCTTTTGATTACTTCACTTAGCAAGAGTGAAAATCTATTTGATTTTGAAAATGAAAATATAAACTATGCAAGGGATATTTTAGGTTCTGATGCCTTAAGAGTAAATAGCTCTTTTGAAACAAATATGAAAAAAACCGATAAGTTATATTATAAGAGATTAAATTCTCAATTTATGCACATAAATACCACATTTTTTTCACTTAGAAATACACTAAATAATAATAAAGATAATAGTGAATTTATTGACTCACTTAAAAGAATTTATATAGATTTTGAAAAATGTTTATCAAACTATTCAAATAGCAATAATTTGCCAGCTTTAATAAATGAACTAAAAAAAGTAAAAGATATTACAAAAATGAAAATTGAAGAAGAAAAGAAGAGTCTTGATTTAGATGATTTTGATTTAATTCATGATTTTAACACTATTACCTCACTTTTTCTTAGATTAGAATCTGAGATTTATGATTATTGTAATACTTATTATGGTTTTACAACAAATAGTGACAAAATAAAAAGACTAGAGAAATTTGCTGAAAATTTAAAATTTTCCACTTATAGTGATAATGTACTTATTTCACTTATGATTCTAAGAGCTTCAATAACCTTAATCATTGTTATAACTATTTGGATAATCTCAGGTTGGGAATATGGTTCTTTAGCAGTACTGCCAGCAGTTGCTAATACTCTACTTTTAAGTACTGCCCCAAATCCAGTGGGAGCTACTAAAAACTTCTTAAAAGGTGCAGCTGTAGGTTTTATTATAACTCCCATATATAACTTTTATATCATTCCTATGTATGTAAGTGATTTATTTACCTTGTGTTTATTTTTAACTCCTGTGTTAGCTGGAATTTCACTTTTTATGATACTGCCAGGAAAAAACTTGATTGGATTTGGGTTTTTACTTATATTTATTACAACTTGTGCTATTCACACACAATATAGTATAAGTTTTGACACATTTATGGATATGAACATAGCTACAGTTGTTGGACTACTTTTTTCCGGACTTAGTTTTATACTTATAAATTTTACATCAAATATTTGGATTGAATCAAGGGTAAAAAAGGCCTTATCAAAACAAATTGAGATAACAACTAAAGATAAACTTGCCCTGCAAAGAGTGAGACTTGAAAGTGCAAGTTTTGATTTAATACAAAGATACTCAGCAATAGGAAGACTTGATAACAAATCAAATAACAAGATATTTAGATGGGTACTTTTAATACTTGAAATAGGAAAAGCTATTATAAATATAAGAAAAAATGCGACACTTTTTACAAAATCAAAACCACCAGAGATAAATAAAATACTTATCTTGATTAGAAAGTATTTTGACTTAAAAGATAAAAATAATAAAGAAGAACAAATGGAAAAAATAAGAGAAGTAATAAATGAATTTGAACATGTTCACTTACGATCAGCCAATGATCAAAAACTTTTAAAAGATATATATTTGGACTTTTCAATTATATACTCACTTATGAAAAGAAAAGAGTTTTTACCAATAAAAGGAGAAACTATATGAATTTAATCGTATCGATTTTAGGTATCCAGATTCCAGCACTAATAGTAATATTTTTATGTGCAGGATTAATCCAAGTATTACTAAATAAGGTTTTAGCCGACTTAGGAGTTTATGAATTTGTCTGGCATCCAGGACTATTTAGAACAGCACTTTTCGTGTGTGTTTTTACAAGCTTTTCGCTACTAATTTATAAATAAGGATTTATATGCAAAAAAATAAAATCGTACAACTTTTAAGATATATTATAACATTTAGCGTAGTTACTATAGCCATTGTTTTAGGAATGAAGTTGTGGCAAAACTATGTTGATTCTCCATGGACAAGAGATGGAAGAATAAGAGCAGATATTACTCTAATAGCACCTGATGTATCAGGAATGATTTCAAAAGTATATGTAAAAGATAATCAATATGTAAAAAAAGATGACAAACTATTTGAAATAGATAAAAAAAGATTTGAAGCAAACTTACAAAGAGCCCAATCAATTGTTCAAATAAAAAAAGCACAATATCTTAAGAAAAAAGCAGAATATGATAAAAGAATAAAAGGTGATGACAGTATTATTCCAAAAGATGTAAAAGATGATGCAAAATATAATTTGCTTATGGCAAAAGAGGAGTTAAATGAAGCCCTTTCAAAACTAGACATTACAAAACTTGATTTACAAAGAGCTACTGTATATGCACCTACAAGTGGTTGGATAAATAACTTACTTCTGAAAAAAGGTGATTTTATACAAAAAGGTCAAAGTCATATCTCTATGTTAAATGAAAACAGCTTTTGGGTTTATGGATATTTTGAAGAGCATAAACTTACAAAAATAAATATAGGTGATGAAGCTATTATGAATCCACTTGGAACTGACTTTACAATAAAAGGACATGTTCAAAGTATAGCAACAGGTATCACAGATAGAGATAACCAAATAGGAAAAGGACTTTTAGCAAATGTAAATCCATCATTTACATGGGTTAGACTAGCACAAAGAATACCTGTAAGAATAGCTATAGATGAAGTGCCAAAAGGATATACCTTAAGAGCAGGTACAACTTGTACCATAGAGTTAAAAAATAAATAAAAACGATGCCATAATTTATGGCATCAATTATTAACTATTAGCAAAATTATTTAAAGTCTCACCTTCAAGTCTATACCCTACCCACTCAGTTTGAGCAACAGCACCAAGGCTTTCATAAAACTCTCTTGAAGGAGTATTCCAATCTAAACAAGACCATTCAAATCGTCCACAGTTTTCAGCTAAAGCTTTTTTAGCAAGATGTTTTAATATAGTTTTTCCTGCACCATTTCCTCTTTTACTTTGAGATACATATAAATCTTCAAGATAAATACCATTTTTCCCAAGCCAAGTTGAGTAATTGTAAAAATAAACAGCATAACCAATGGCTACTCCATCTTCTTCACAAATCAAAGCTTTTACTGTAGAGTTTTTCCCAAAAATAGCTTCTCTTGTCTCCTTAACATTTGTTTTAACTTCATGTTCTGCTTTTTCATAAACAGCAAGTTCAATAATAAAATCTAAAATAGTTTGTGAATCAGATGCAACGGCATCTCTTATTGTTATTGACATTTTTATCCTTTTAAAAAAAATGAATATAACAAAATAGGCTTAATTTCTTATAAATAAAATAGTTTTTATATCAATTTTATATCTCTTAAATAATTTTCAATCATAGGAATAAAATCTTTTCTACATATCAAGTAAGTATCCAAGTTAAAATCCATCTGTGTAATTTTTAATTTTTCTGTATAACCAAACTTTTCGATAATCTCTCTTGAAAATAGAGCTACTCCATATCCTGCTTTCACACATGCAAGTATCAACTCATAGTTTTCTAGGTTTACTTTTTTGTATTTATTTTCATTTTCATTATTTAAATATTCTTCTAAAAATATACGATTTAAGCAACCATTTTTATATGCAAAAATAGTATCTTCTGCTATTTTGTCCTTTGGTTCAACTAAGACAATATCTTCTTTAAATATATTTAAAACTTCTATGTCTTTATGATTTGGGTTTCCATTTACAAAGGCAATATCAAGTTTATAATTAAGCAGTTGTTCTATTAGATTTAAACTACTATCAACTACAAAGTCTAGTTTCATATCTTTGAAGTTTTTATTTATATTTTCTATAAACTTTGTAAGTCTAATAGTAGTATTTGATTGGGTTGAACCTACTTTTAAAAGCTTTTGATAATCTACATTTTTCATCTTTAAACTAGCTTCTTCAACTTTTTTTACAATATCCACAGCATAAGGATAAAGCTTTTCACCAGCTAGGGTTAAAACAACTCCCCTATTTGTCCTATGAAAGAGTTCATAGCCCAAACTTTTTTCAAGCTGTTTTATTCTTAATGTTACATTTGATTGGGTAAAATTAAGCTCTTTTGCACCCAAAGATATACTCTTTGTATTTGCAACAGCGATAAATACTTTTAATAAATTTGAATCCATATTAATGACCAACCGTTTCAATTACTAAAATAGTAGCTATAATAAATAGTAAAACTTTTAATATCTTTGCATAAAACTTTGCATCGATTCTCTTTTTCAACTTTATACCAAAAAATAGACCTATAGCAACTATAATCAAACTCAGCATTGATACTTTAAAAGATTCAAAAGTAAAAGAACCATAATACAAAAATACACCCATCTGTCCAATTTTTGTAAAAAGAAAACACAAATTTGATAACTGAATAGTATCTTTTTTTGAATACTTCATCTCTATGCTATACATTATCATCAAAGGAGCTACAATATTTGTAAGACCTGATAAAATACCACCAAAGATACCTAACCCATAAGTTGAAGCTCTAGGATATTTAGATACAAAAGTAGCCTCAATTTTGACCAAAGATTGAAATAAATAAACAAAAATAATCAAAGCCAAAAGAAGTTTAAAATACTCAGAGTTGGCAAATATAAGCAAACCCGTACCTATACAACTACCTATCACCATGAGAGTTATGATAAACCAAAACTTCCTCAAAGCCTCAAAAAACTTACCCTCACTCATGATACTTACAATATTTACAAGCATAGTAGGAATAAGCATATACATTATAGTAGTTTGAATATCAGTAAATAAAGCAACCAAGGGCGTACAAATCATGCCAAAGCCAAAACCAATACCACCATGAACAATAGAAGAAATCAAAAGAATAACAGCAAAAGCAAGAATAAAATCAAAGTCCATATGATTACCTTTAATATTACATATAATTATCAGTAATACCTAAAGGCATTACTAATAATTATAACTAAAAAAGATAAATTTTTGTTTTAAGAAGCTTATTCTGAAATGTATTTAAATTTTAGATTATATTTTTGGAAGAATAACTTCAATATTTGCTTTAAGTTGTGGCAAGTGTAATCTTATAACATCTTCAATAATAACTTTATTTACACCT
The DNA here is from genome assembly GCF_004116465.1 of Arcobacter sp. F2176. Lineage (NCBI taxonomy): Bacteria > Pseudomonadati > Campylobacterota > Epsilonproteobacteria > Campylobacterales > Arcobacteraceae > Arcobacter > Arcobacter sp. F2176. The sequence goes on along the minus strand of NZ_PDJV01000003.1, from coordinate 63,757 downwards.
TCATAATCATGTGCAATAAAATTTCTAACATCATAAGTACCTTTTATAGGTAATTTATCTGCAAAAGATTCATCTCTTAGCTTATGTAATGTTTCACCAATTTGAAACAAACACATTAAAGTAGCATTGTAACCCATCGAATCAGTTAACAAAGCTTCAATAGTTTTGTATTTAGTTTTAAATTCTTCAATATTTGAAATATTTTCTAAAATAAACTCAAGCTTTTGTTTTGCACTAGACATAAACAACATCTTTTAGGGCATATTTTTTAAATGTAGTAGAATTATTATCAATAGTAGAAATATCAACTTTAAGATTCAAAGATTTTTGCAAAGATTCTTTTATCTCAGACAATCGAGAAAAAGCCTCAAAGCCAGCATATTTTTTCACAAAAGTAGGCTCAATATCATACAATAAATCAATATCACTATCTTTTGTTTGAGTATTAGTAGCATAAGAACCAAACACTCCAATGATTTTAAAACCATCTTCTAAAAGTTTTTGTTTCTCAATTTTAATTTTATTTAATAATTCTTTTTCCATATAGTATTATATCATATTGGAATCTAAATATATTTTACTTCTCTTAAAATATCTTCTTTTATTATAGGTATTAAATATTTTTCTCTTACAATATTAATCTTCTTTTGAAAGTGATTTTCTAATACATTTCTAAACTCAGATTTTTTATCGTAAATGTTAATAAGACCATTTTCAAGCTCCACAAGAATATCTATATCACTATTCTCTTTAGCTTCACTTCTAACATAAGAGTCAAAAAGCCCAAGCTTAGTAATACCAAATTTTTTAGAAAATTCATCTTTATGTTCACTAAGATAATTAATAATATATTCTTTTGTCACTTTGAGTCCTTCTTTGATTTTAAATTTATAGCATAAAATAATCTATTAATATGGAAGTTATTTTACTTTAAAGAAGTGAAAGCAAAAAATAATAAATAGTATTTTTTAAACCTATAAACAAAATGAAAGGAACAACTATTAATTTTAACAAAAGCGAATCTGATATTATATAAATCATATTTAAAATATTTTCTTGATTATCAACTATATTATTTATTATAAACTCTGGATAGAAATAATTAACTAAAAAAGATATGATATGAGAAAAAAATAAAATAGTAAATAGCTTGATATAATTAAATTTTCTATTAGAAAAAGAGAATTTAAAACTCTTTCTATCTGTGATTGAAAAATAAAACCAAAATATTGCGATAATAGAACTTGTTACAACTAATATTTTATTAAAAGCAAAAGAATCATCATTAATATTAAATGAAAATCCTATTGCCAAAATGAATATCATATTAAAACAAATTACTAAAATAAAATAATTGAATATTGTATACAACAAGCTTTTCAAGATTTCTTTGAACATAATAATTCCTCATAATAATAAATAATTTTATTACATATCTACATAAAAATAAATTAATAAAAGAACTAGTTGTATGTAGATTCAAGGCGCAGATAGTTTTTTTTGATTGAGCGTACTAAAGTACGTGATTGAAAGAAAAACTATTTGCAACGCAGAAGATGCGTGCAAATAGTTCTTTTATTAAAGAGCTTTTGCTGTAATTCTGTTTAGTCTTTGTGCGAATTGAACTGCATCAGTAATTTCCATACCTTCAGATAGTTTCGCTTGGTCTAATAATACCCATGATACATCTGCAATAAGAGCATCATCTGGGCAACCGTTTAATTTCTTAACTATGTCATGCTCTGGGTTGATTTCTAGGATTGGAGCGCCTTCTGGCATTGCTTGTCCCATTGCTCTCATCATTTGCATCATTTGAGCCATTTGTGCGTCACCTGCATCTTTTGTAACACAAGATGGTGATTCACTTAATCTGTTAGTTACTCTTACTTCTTTAACAGCTTCTCCTAAGATATCTTTGATTTTTTTAGTGATTGATTCAAATTTTTCTTCAACCTCTTTTTTTGCTTCTTCACTTTGTTCTACTTTTGGAGCTTCACAAGAAGTGATGTCTTTAAATTCCCACTCTTTATAAGCTTGTAATCCTGGAGTGATGATTTCGTCAATCTCTTTGTCATCACAAATTAATACTTCGATATCATTTTTCTTATAAGCTTCTAGTAATGGTGAGTTTTTCATTACATTTTCATTTTCACCAATGATATAATAAATAGCTTTTTGTTCACTGTCAGCTCTATCTTTATATGCTTCTAATGAAGTCATTTTACCAGCTTCAGTTTTTGTTGATTTGTATCTAAGTAGTTCTAATAAAGCTTCTTTATTTGTATAATCTTGGTAAGCACCCTCTTTTAAAGCTCTGTTATATTGAGCTACAAATTCAGCGTATTTTTCTTCATCTTTAGATAATTTTTTAATCTCACTTAAGATTTTTTTTACTGAACCTTGTTTGATATTTGCCATTACTCTATTTTCTTGTAAGATTTCTCTTGAAACATTTAATGGTAAATCTTCACTATCAATAATACCTCTTACAAATCTTAAGTAAGTAGGTAATAATTCTTTTTCGCTATCTGTGATAAATACTCTTTTAACATAAAGTTTAACACCTGGTTGATAATCAGCTCTATACATATCCATAGGAGCGATTGAAGGGATATAAAATAGTGTTGTATACTCATTTACACCTTCAACTCTTGTATGCATTGTAAGCATAGGATCCATAGAGTCATGAGAGATTGATTTATAAAAATCATTGTACTCATCTTTTTTGATTTTAGCTTTTGGTTGCATCCAAAGAGCTGTTGCTGCATTTATTTTATCATGTCTTTTTTCAGTAGTTTTTTTAGCTTCTTTTCCAGCTTTTTTATCTTCTTCACTCAACTCTTCAGTTACTTCTTCTGAATAATTTAAGAAAATTGGATAAGCAATATGATCTGAATATTTTTTAACAATATTTTCGATTCTATGTTTGCTAGCGAACTCTTCTGCTTCTTCATCTTTTAATTTGATATAAATAACAGTTCCAGTTGATTCTTTTGTACAAGGACCTAAGTCAAACTCACCAGAACCATTACTTGACCATTTGTATGCTGTCTCTTCACCTGCTTTTTTAGAGATAACATCAACATGAGATGCCACCATAAATACAGAATAAAAACCAACACCAAATTGACCGATTAAGTTCGAATCTTTTTTCGCATCACCAGTCATTGCTTCAATAAATGATTTCGTTCCTGATTTTGCAATAGTACCAATAGAAGCAATTAAATCTTCATCAGTCATACCAATACCATTATCTACTATCGTCAAAGACTTATCTGCTTCATCAAAAGAAACATTAATCTCACCAGCCCAATCCTCAGGAAGTGCTGCTTTGATTTTTTCATCTGTTAATTTTAAGTAATTTAACTTATCAATTGCATCACTTGCATTTGATACTAATTCTCTTATAAAAATCTCTTTGTTTGAGTATAAAGAGTGAGTCATTAAATGTAATAGTTGTCCAACTTCTGTTTGAAATTGATGTTTTGCCATGTTGTTCCTTTTTATTTAGGGCATGGTTAAGTTGCTTTCGCAACGTCTGCCATGAATTTCACCTATAATTTTTAGTTTTTGTAAAAGAAATTTTATCAAAACTTTATAAAAGGAAGCTAAAGTTTTGAATTTATTTAGCACTTTTAGTAGATAAGTGCTAAATTATTCTATATTTATGAAATACAAACTCTATTTCTACCAGCTTCTTTTGCTTGATACAAACCAATATCAGCTTTTTTAACATGTGAGTCAATTGTTTTAGAAAAATCTTCTATAGTTGTAACTCCTGTGCTAACTGTTACATTTAATATTCCTTGAGGAGTTTTTATATCCATTTCCATACACAATTCCCGAATTCTATTTAATATAATGATTGATTCTTCTATTGTTGTGTTTCTTAATAAAATTACAAACTCTTCTCCACCCCATCTTACTGGGACATCAATATCTCTTGAATGTTCTTTTAAAAGTTTTGCAAACTTTTGTAAAACTAAATCCCCAATGTCATGACCATAAGTATCATTTACTCTTTTAAAATGATCTAAATCCATAACTGCAAGGCATGTAGATTGGAAAGATTTTAATTGAGTGATTTCTTTGTACTTTGTATATTGTTCATCAAATCCACGTCTATTTAATAAGCCTGTTAATGAATCACAATTAGCTTCATTATATAGTTTTTTAGTCTCTTCAATTAATTTTTGATTATATTTGGCTAAAGCTGATTGATGATTTATTATAGTAAATGCAATTGAAAATATGATAGTTAATATTGAAAAAAATAAATTGCTCTGTAAATAAAAGAATTTTAGAGAAATAAATCCATAAACAATAGTCATAACAAAAGTCAATAGAGTAACTGTTATTACATCTTTTTTATAGATATCTTTTCTACTACTAAAATATAATGAGAATAAAACAGCAATTAATAATAATATAGAGTTTGCTATGATATTGTCTTTTTTTAGTAGTAAATTACCTTTAAATAATTCATAAGCAATTGCAAGTAAGTATGATCCTGACATAGCTCCTCTTGGAGTATTTATTCTATCAGAAGAAAGAGCTGAACTACCTATAAAAACTGTTTTATTTTTAAAAAAGTTATTATTTGAAATAGACTTTTTATTTAATGCTACTTTGATAATTTTATAAAAAGGAATAGAAATAATTGAGTTTGCATTTTGAGGATAAAATAGTTTTATTCTATTTTTTTCATCAACATGCCATGTTTTATTATTTACAGAAAGTTCATTAGTCTTTGAATTATAGTTTAGTTTTGGTAGATTTTCACCTGGGTATTGAATTCTAAGAAGTAATGATGGAAGTAAATTGGAGTCTATATTATATAACATTGGAATTGATCTAATTAAGCCATCATTATCTCCTAAAACAGAAGTAATTCCAAATTTGTAGATTGTATCACCACTAATAATATTATCATGAGGAATAAGTAAACCATAATATTTCAATGCAGGTATATTTGAATTTGCACTCCACGAAATTTCTTTTAATTTTTTTTGTTCTTCTAAACTCATTGGAATATCTTCATGTAAAGCACTTGTCACAAAAAAAATATTATTGTACTTGTTTATAGTTTTTTTAAAGATATCATCGTTAGCTCTTGGATCTACAAAATTAATGTCAAAGATTATGTTTTTAACATTCATTGATTGCAAAAAATCAACTAAAAGTGCATACTTATCTCTTGTATATGGCCAATGACCAAAATCTTTTTGTAAGACTTTTAAGGAAGTATCATTTATATCAATAACTATTGAGTCTGTAAAATACTTTTCTTCAGATGCTAAATATTGCATCGTATCATTAAAATAGTTTTTTAAATTATTATAAAAAGAAGTGTATGAGAAAGCATATGTAATAAATAAAGATAATATAACTATCCATAATTGATGTTTCCAATATATGCTATCTGACTTTCTCATTTGTTCTCTACTTCAAATTGGTAGGTTTCACTATAAGGACCTATTTTATCTGAATTATCTATACTTGACATTCTAATAAAGTACTTTCCTTTTTGTAATGGCAATAACATTTTATCTAGTGAAAAGTTTAAATTATTTACTCTAATTAATATCTTATCAAAACTTCTTGTTTTGGATACTTCTAGTATATATTTACTTGCTTCTACTGATTTTTCCCAAGTAAATAAAATCATTCTTGATTTCTCACTATTTTTTGGGGCATTTACTTTTGGAGGAATAGGACTTGATTGCACACTAAAGTGTCTTTCATTTTTAAATCCTTCTAATCCATATTCATCAACTGCTTGTATACTTATTTTATATTTTCCATCTTTTAAATCACCAACTTTTAATTCTGTTTTATTGATATATTTATCATAAATTAGTGTGTTATATTTTGATATAGAATGAATTTGAACATGATATTTTATTGCACCTTCAAGTTTATTCCATGATACATATTTTTTATAATATTTAATATTTAGTTCATTCAATTTTATTGATGGTTTATTTAATATTAATATTGGTCCATTTAGTTTATTTTTACCATCTGAGACTACACCATATCCAGTATTTAAAGTTAATGATGAATTTCCACTTGTAGCTAAAATTTTTCCTTCTGTTACAAAAGCTCTAGATATATTGCCTTCAACATTTACATTAAATATTGTTCCTCTAACCGCAAGTTGGAGTGTTGGAGTAATTACTTTATACTCTGAACCAAAAGTATTTTGGTTAGCTACAGTAGATTCCACATTTCCTTTTAAAAGAAGTAAGTTTGTAACTGATTTTTTAGAGTCTTCATCATATTCTAAGTTTTCCATAACGATTAATGATTTTTCTGAAATAATTGCAAAAGAGTTATCTATAAATTTTATTGTAGCAGAAGAGTTCTCTTTAGTTTGAAGATATTCTCCCGTTTTTATTTTATAACCTTCTTCAACTTTTCCTAATAATTCACCTTTTTTATTAACTAAATTAACTTCCCCTACTTTAGAAACAATCTGAGCAAAAATATCTTTTGAATACTCTAATTTATAATATATAAAACCAACAATACATAATATTAATATTCCTGAAAAAATTATAAAATTTTTTCTATTCATATTTAAATCCTCTTTTTAAATTTACTTTTTTATTAACAATATAGTAATACTTATTATAACTATTTAAATACACTTTAAAACTTGATTTTCAAACTTAAAATTCGTATTGTTTTATCTTTATCCATAGCTTTTATATTAAGTCCAAGTTTGCGAATATCTTTTGGTAAAACCCCATTAATTTTCCCTGTTTTTGGATTAAATATTAAATACTCAGGAAGAGAGCTACCATCTAATAAAGTTGCACTATATTTAGAAGTAGTTTTTTTATCAATAAGGACAATCTCTATTTTATCATTTACTAATGATCCATCTTTAATAGATAGTCCTACTGTTTCTAATATATCTTTTGAATTATTTGAGAAAATTAATTTTCCATTATTTTTAACTTTTACTTCAATTTGAGATTTGCTATATACTATTTTTCCATTTTCATCAACATCTATTTCTATTTGTGCCTCACCTAAATGAATTGTATCTTCTTCTGTTGAATCATGATTTGAACTTTCACTTGTGCTAGTTGAATTTGTAGTTTCTTCACTTAAATTTTCAGATGAAGCACTTGAATCTGTTTCTTGTTCTTCTGAATTCTCATTTGAATTTTCAACTATACTACTAAAGTTAGTATTTTGCTCAATTGAATTTCTTTTTTGTTCTTTTTCATTTTTACTTGAACTTTCACTTTGCTTACTTGAATTTGTACTTTGTTTTGTTAAGTTTTCACTTGATTTTATAATTGGGTTACTTGGATTAATATTTTTTTCTGTTGTATTTTTACCCAAAATCTCATTTAAACTACTTAATTGTGTAGATATAGAATTTTCTTTAATATTAGGTAAATCCACTAAATTATCAGCTGAAGATATTGATTTATTATTTATATTATCAAATTTTTGAAAATCTTTAATTGTATAATAACTGTTTGCATTAATTAAATACGAATTATCTGTATTTTTAGGTTCATTATTTTCAGATTTATCTGAAATATAATATACATCTCCTGTAGCATTCAGCTTTAAAACATTTGAACCATTTGAAATAGGTGCATAAACAAAAATATCAGAAGCAGAATAAAGATTAACATCACCACTAGCTGTTATTCCAGTAACTCCATTTACTGTACCTATTGTAATATCATTTGAATCGCTATATGTTAAAGAAGTCATACCTGTAGCAGCTAGTGTTTTTATATCATTATTAGAATTAGTTAAAGTTGTAGTGAAACCATTTTTTAACAATAAGTTAGCAATTTTAATATATGAAGTAGAATCAGCAGATATTTCATCATCATTTCCATCTATTATAAGTGTTCCGGTTCCCGTACTTTCTATATAAGACCCATTGTTCAAATAAATAGAATCACTTGAATTATTACTTTTGTTTGAATGTCCATTTATAGAAATAGTTCCTTCTTCAACTCTTAAAATACCCGATCCATTAGTTAAAGCAGTATCTCCAATAGCTACAGCATCAGAAGCACCTTTTGCAGTTCCTTCTATTGTAATATTTCCTTTATGGTTTGTTGTCACTGAGCCTGTTATAGAAACTCCTCTAGCACTACTATAATAACTTGATTGACTAGCAAGACCTTTTATAAAAATATCACCACCTGAAGTTGAACCATTTGCATTTATATTACCATTTATTGAAGCACCTCTTGCTATTGCTTTTCCTTCATCTGAAAAAAAACTACTACCAACTGCATAAGAGTCTCCTATTGTTAGTCCATTCAAAGTTGTAGAACCAGTCCCTCCTCCTATCCAAACATTCCCTCCATTTGTTGATATACTTGAATTCTTAGGTATCCAAACTGAACCATCATTGTTTCCATCACTATCTGACCATAAAACTACATTTAATTTATTACTACTACTTGAGATACTACCATATGAACTTAAACTAGTATAACTATCTGCAAATACTATATTTCTATGTGCCTTTAAAGTTAAAGTTGCATCTGCACCTGAAGTTTTATTGATACTTGTTGTCAGAAAGATATCTCCATCTTCTAAATTTGTTCCAGCTTCACCTGTTTCAACAATCACATTAGTTCCATTATTTAGTTGAGTTTCAATAGTAGATGCACGCAAAATTGTTGAATCATTTGAAGATGTATATACTGGTGCCCCTGATGAGTCTACATTTACTTCTGCTATTGCATCAGATACAATTTTTATATTATTGGGATCAATAAGCCAAGTACCACCTTTCCCTGCGTTTAGGGCAAGAGTATCTGAAAATTTGATTTTATTACCAGAAGTTTCAATAAAACCACCTTTTGCAGTTATAGTTCCATCAACTAAAGCTTCTCCACCATGGGCAAACAACTCAACATATCCAGTTATATCATCAATACTATTTGCCTCAATAATACCTGTATTGTTTACAACTCCTTTTAATAATTCATCAACAGCATTTGTAGTTAGATAAATTTTTCCACCATTTGCAATAATGGTTCCTGAGTTTGAAACCATTGCATCAAGTACACCTTTATCTACTTTAAGATTAACTAATGAGTTTCCATTTAAATTAATTGAATAAGAGTCAGTTCCAACTAAATGAACACTTCCTTTAATAGCTTTAATTATTCCTTCATTTACAACTTCATTTGAAGCTAGTATCACTGAGCCATTGTTTATTACTTCAATTGTTCCTTGATTTATTATTGAGTTTGTTGTTGCATTTTTGAAATTATAATTTCCTGCATTAAAATCTTTATCAGAAAGTTTTGCAGTTGTAGCTAATAATCCACTTGTGTTAATACTTGCATTTTTACCAAATAAAACACCATTTGAATTTAGTATCCAAACTTGTCCATTTGCATTTAAGGCTCCATTTATGATAGATTTTTCATTTCCAATAACCCTATTTAGTGTAATAGAACTAGAGTTTGGTTGATTGAAATTAACTGTTTCATTTGCTTTAATAGAAAAATTTTGCCAATTTATAGTTGCTTTGTTAGAGGTTTGATTGATATTTGTTACAGTTCCATTTTGATTAATATTTGCAGACCCTGAAGTAACAACACCTCCTGTTGGTGCAGCAAAAGTCAAGGTAGTAGAATTAAAAAATAAAGTAATGATTAAATTGATTTTAACACCTTTTAGAACCCTAAAACGTGAACAAATAAAAACCAAATATAATCCTTTTAAATAATGCTATTTTTAATATAAATCGGATTATATCTTAAAATGACTTTAACAGTAATTTATCCCAACATATTGATTATAATCATTAACTTGTTTTAAAGCTTATAATATATGACTCACGTCCCTACACTAATTGTATAAAAAGAAATATAGATTATAAAAGAGATTAACACTATAATTTAAAATTATTAATTCTTCTAAAAGCATTTTTAGATAAAATCCTTCAAACTACAAAAAAGGTTTTATAATGAATGAACAATTTTTAAAAGATTCAAAAAAAATCTATGAATATTTAAATGCTCAAAAAAATGATGTGAATAAATTAGTATCAGCATTAGAAAATAATAAATATGAACAATTAACCATAATAGATGATTTTGCAAAAAAATTAAATTTAGATATGAGCGATGATTTAAGATATGCCCTAGTTACTAGATTAGTAAACCTAAGAGATGATTCACTTGTTCAAGTGTTAAAAAAGCTTGGATTTGATGAAAAAGAAGTTATAGAGTTACAAGAGAAAGCATACCTTTTTGTAAAAGAGTTTTGGCATAACAAACATAAAAAAATGCTTGATTATATAAAAGACAATAATTTTTTAACTCCATTTTATCAAGCTATATTTCAAGGTGTATATGATGTGGGAGTTAAAATGTCTGCATGGCAAAGCTCTTGGACAGCACATATTATCAATGGTATCAATAAAGAGTTACTATCAAAATTTAACGGTGATGAAGAAAAAGTTTTTGATTATCTAGAGAGTAACTCTTTGTTTGATTTAGGACACAACTCTATTACAGCAGATAGATCATATTCTGCATTGGTTAAAAAAGGTGATGGTTATGAGAGTCAAGCTTATATAAAAGCTTTTAAAAAACAAGCAACAGAAGTGGTAAATGCCCTTGAAGAGTTTGAAGAGAGTTTATTAGAATATGAAGATGATATCTTTGGTCACAAATGGGATTATATTTTATATATCCAATCACTTATCTTAGCTTTTTCAGAAGACAAAGAGAACTCACTAGTAGAAAAATGGGCAAATGTAGATAGAGCATGGATGAAAATAAAATCACCAATTCAAATAGGACATCCACTTGAATACTACGAAGATCACTTTAGAAAAGCGGTTGCATTAGAGTGGGATATAAGATTTACAAACCCAGAATTTGCACAAAATGACCACAGAGTAAATAAAATAAAATCAGCTTTTGCAAATATATTTTCTACATTTGAAGAAAACTCTTCTTATAAAAACATTTATAACTTTTCTCTAAAATCATTAGATAAGGTTCAACTATATATTGGTCGACCAGCGATATTCTTTGGAGCAGAATTAAATGGACTTTTTTCAGCTCAAGTTGTACCAAATGATGAAATAGTCTCAAAAGAAGAAGGTAAAAAAATCTTTGCTTTTGCAGATGAGATTTTACAAACTAGTCGTGCTAAACCATTTTTGAGACTTAGTGCTGAAATATTTGGAAATGAATTTTTAAGTGAAGATAGAAAATTTTTATTTAATGAAACAGCATCTTGGCACCAAGTTTATGACATCACAACCATTGGACATGAGTATGGACATATTTTATGGTGCGATGATGAAACAGAATCAGTCATGAATAAAACAGGTAACTTTAAAAATATAGAAGAATTCAAAGCTACAACTGGTGGACTTATCTCATTTTTCTTAGATCAAAATAATGATGAAAAGCATCTTCAAAGACAAGTTTTAATTGATAGTGTTAAAAGAGCTGTTGGGCTTATAGGTTGGATGGAAGTTGATGAAGTACAACCATACTATTGTGAAGGATTGATTCACCTAAATGGTCTTTTTGATTCGCAAGTTCTATCTTGGGAAAATGAAAAACTAAGTATTGATTTAAGTGATGAAAAATTTGAGAAACTAAAAACGTGGTATATCAAAACTTATACAGACTTAGCAAAACACTATTTGGATAAAAAAGATGCAACACAATTTTTAAATCAATTTGCTAAAAAAGATGGAAAATACTTTATGCCAATAAATAAAAAAATAAATGATTTTGTAAAACACTATTTTGCAAGATATAAAGAAATTGGTCAAGAATTAGATACAAGCGACAAAAAAAGCAACTACATAAAATAAGAGGTTACTTCCTCTTATTTTTTAAATAACCCTTTTAGTAAAGAGAACAGTTTTGAAACAGCTAAATAAATTTTAGATTTGAAATTACTATTTTGAGAATTTAAATACTTTACAATCTCGTAATTCCCAAACATTGAGGCAAACATAATAGGTGTTGTTCCCATTCCATTATTTTCATAAATATTTGCTCCAGATTTTACTAACTCTTTTACTATTTCTAAATACCCTTTAAAACAAACACCTGCAAGTGGTGTTTGTCCTCTATCATTTTTTTTATCAACTTCAGCTCCTAAATCTATCAACATCCTAGTTGTTCCTAGATTTCCATTATATGAAGCCAACATAAGTAAGGTATTACCTTTGTGGTCGCACAAGTTTATAGGCATACCAACATCAAGCATAGCTTTTAAGTCTTCTGTATGCCCACGTCTAGCAAAATCTAATGCCATAACTTGAAGTTCTTCATACCTTTTTTGTTCTTCCGGTGATACTTCCATATTAGATTCCTAAGGCTTTTTTAACCCCTGCACTATAATCAGAATGTACTTTTTCAAAAAGTGCAAGTTGTCTATTTACAATCTCACTTGGAACTCCATCCATAGCATCTGCGATATTATTAAATAATTGCTCTTTTTGATTATCACTCATCAAATTAAAAAGTGCAGTTACTTGTGTAAAGTCATCATTTCCTATTCTATGGTCATATCTATCAGCACTATCACCTGTACTAAATGCTGGTTCTGCAAATGATTTATCTTCAACTGGTCCATTAAAACTATTTGGTTCATAGTATGCATCTGTTGCTTCTTTTACTTCATAATTCATACTTCCATCTGCATGGTAAGTATTTACATCTACTATTGGTCTGTTTACTGGTAACATTTCATAGTGAGTTCCTACTCTATATCTATGTGCATCAGCATAAGAGAAGATTCTAGCTTGTAACATCTTATCAGGAGAGAAGCTAATACCTGGAACAATATTTGATGGTGAAAAAGAGGCTTGTTCTATCTCATTGAAATAGTTTTTTGGATTTTCATTTAGTGTCATTTCTCCTACTTTTATCATAGGATAATCACTATGTGGCCAAACTTTTGTTAAATCAAATGGATTAAATGAACAATATTTTGCATCTTCATCTGTCATAATTTGAATCTCAAAACTCCATTTTGGAAAATTACCTTTTTCAATATTTTCAAAAAGATCTCTTTGGTTTGATTCTCTATCTTTTGCAACTATTGCTTCTGCTTCTTTGTTTGTAATTGTCTCAATACCTTGTTTTGTTTTGAAGTGAAATTTCACCCAAAATCTTTCACCTTGAGCATTGATTAAACTATAGGTATGAGAACCATACCCATTTACATGTCTATATGATTTTGGCAATCCCCTATCAGACATCAAAATAGTTACTTGGTGTAAACTCTCAGGACTAAGTGACCAGAAGTCCCAAGCTGCTGTATTACTTCTCAGATTTGATTGGGGATGTCTTTTTTGAGTGTGGATAAAATCAGGGAATTTATAAGCATCTCGGATAAAAAATACAGGCGTATTATTTCCTACTAAATCCCAATTCCCCTCTTTTGTATAAAATTTTAAAGCAAAACCCCTTACATCTCTTTCCGCATCAGCTGCTCCTTTTTCTCCAGCAACTGTTGAAAATCTCAATAATAATCTAGTTTTTTCACCCTTTTGTAAAACTTTTGCTTTTGTATATTTAGAAATATCTTCTGTAATAAATAGTTCACCAAAAGCACCGCTTCCTTTTGCATGAACAACCCTTTCAGGAATTCTTTCTCTATTTTGATGGGCAAGTTTTTCTATTAACTGATAATCTTGCATAAGAACAGGACCTCTTTCTCCTGCAGTCATTGTGTTTTGATTATCCGAAATTGGATTTCCAGCTGTTGTAGTCATTATTTTTTTCATCTTATTTCCTTTTTATTTTAAAGGAAAAAATTTTTCCTTTGATAAAAATATTCTACAAGATGATAACTTAATGTAATGTTATTTTTTTAAATTAATACTTCTTCTATTTTATACTTGGATTTATCTTCTCCCAATCTTCATTTAACTCTTTTTTTAATAAAAATGTATCATTTACTGTAGCCATTCCCCCATACTTTATAGGTGTCACTACTAAAAGCCCTCCTTTTAGTATAGAGGTGAAAGTGTTTGTTTCAATCTCTGTACCTGTAAAAATAGAGAATTTTAGTTTAAAACCACTTATATCATGAAAAGTAGAATTCTTTCGAATAAGATGTTTATATTTATCGGAAATAAAACAATCAATCAAAGTTTTAGATCCATCACCACTAAGATTTATTTTATTTATTTTTCCTATTTGTACATTTTTGTAATATATTGGAGCATCAACATTAAGTTTTGTAGGGAAAAGAGAAGCGACTCTTATTATCTCACCATTATCAACTTGTTTTATTTCTTCTAAACTATCATAACCCGTAAAACTATTTTTAAAATTGTTTTTATTACTAACAATAACACCAATATCAACTGGTAAAATTGTTGAACCTATATTTTTAACTTCATTTAAACTAACTTTGGGTTTTTTTAAATAAAAAATCGTACCTTCTTTTGAAAACTTATCATAGTTTTTAAATACTTGAACTTTTACTAAAACTTTGTTTTGAGGTGTTAATATAATATTAGATACTTTTCCTATATCTACACCTTTATAATTTAGTTTTGAGAATTGTTGTCTTAATCCTTCTACATCATCAAATAGGATAGAAATAGTATTTGAAAAGTTTTTCATATCATCATAAGAAGAATATATTTCATATCTTGGAAAGCTTGTTTTTGAACTATTATCAAGTTCTAAAGAACCATATAATAATGAAGATAAATTATCAACTTCAAATAAAACTCCACCCAAGGATGCATCGACTTTTATGGCATCTTTTTTATAAAATCTACTTTTTTTACTTATATATTTCACATACTTTTTATAAATAAAAAGTTTTACTTTTGATTTTTCTTCACTAAATTTTATTGATTTTACAAAACCTATCTCTTGGTTTTTATAACTTATTGCTTGATTTACTTTTAAATTAAAACCATTGTCAAAGTATGTATTTAAGTATGAACCATGACTATACTCTCTTTTAAGAGTTTGCACATCTTTATAAGAACTATACAATTTAAAACTTTTTTTAGAGTATTTTGCTTTTCTATCAACTTCTACAAGTGCTATTCCTCCATCTATAAGTGGCTTTATTCCAGTATAGTTTATATCTAAATCTAAATCTTTAAGCTCTAATAATTTTGAACTCATATCATAAAAAAGTGATTTATTATTTATTAGTTTTTTATATTTTTCTTTTACTAAAAGTGAGATATTTACATGCTTTAAATCACTAGATAAAGAGTAGTCTAAAACCTTTCCTATAGGAATATTTTTAAAATACAATTTGCTATTTTTTGTTATTGAATTTAAATCTTGCGTTTTTAAAGTAATGATTAAATCATTATCAACTTTTTCCATACTACTATTTACAATCTCAAAGGAGTCTTTTGGTTTTCCTTTTTTATAATCGATTGTTAAATAATTTCCACTAACAATTGAATTTAAATTTTTCACTCCATCCAAACTAACTTCTGTTTCTTCTATATGAAAAGTACTATTTTCACTTAGAAGATAATCATATTTTTTATAAACATAAGCCTTTGCGATAATATTATTTTGGGTAAGTTGTAAATCATCTACTTTACCTACTTCTACTCCTTTATACATGATGAGAGTATTTATTCCAATACCTTTTGCATCTGTAAGTTTTAGATTTATATGTGTTCTTTCAATAAACTCTTTTTTATCATCACTTAAAATATAATATTTATCTTGTTTTATTTTTTGAGCATCTTTTATTGGAGTTTCAACTGTAATTCCACCTACAATAGCAGAGTATAAGGAACTTACTTCTAAATTTAAGCCACCTGGTCCAAAATTTACTTTTAAAGCCTTATTCATGACAAACTGAGAACTTTTGTTTATAAGATATTTGTATTTTTCATGAATATAGGCTTTTAAATAAACTTTGCCATCTTTAAACTCTTTTGATGAAATTTCACCTATTTGGAATCTATTATAAAAAACTGGTGTTTCAACCTCGATGAGATCTTCACCTCTTGATAAAATATTTACATAATAACCATCACTATCTTCTAATAAACTAGGTTTTGTATCTAAACCTGTAAAATTATATTGAGGTTTTGCATTTTCATACTCTTCTAAGGTCTTATATTTAGGATATAATTCTATTTTATTTCCACTTAATAAAGTACCAAGTCCTGAAACTTTTGTTAGGGATATAGTAGGTTTTTTTATCCAAAAGCTAGTTCCTTCTGTTGCAACATATTTAGCAACATCGCTATTTACTAAAATATTTACTTTGACACTATTTAAATCATTTATTTCTATTTTAGTTACTTTTCCAAGAACCAAACCTTTATATTCTAAAGGAGTTACTCCTTCTTTAAGGTCTTCTGCATTTTTAAAAATCACACTTACATTTGTACCTTTTTTAGTATAACTTTCATAGCCAATCCAAGCTAAAATACCTAAAACAACAAGAGGTAGAAGCCAGATAAATGAAATTGACTTATTTTCCCTTTGATTTGGTTCATAAACTAAAGTTTCAATTTTTTCTTCGCTCATCCCAAATAATCCTTGTATCAAATTTATGCGCAGCTATCATAGTCAAAACTACAACACAAGCAAAGGCAGTCGCTGCTATTCCACCTTTTATATTAAATACTTCATCAAGTTGAATCGTAGATGCTAACATTGCAACTACATAAATATCTATCATAGACCACTTTCCAATTAATTCAATAAAATAATATAACTTTAATTTTGTTTTATTGGAAAATGGTGTTTTAATCCACAGTGAAACAAATATAAAAAGCAGTACTAAAAGTTTAACTAAAGGTATTATAATACTTGCCGTAAAAATAACAATTGCAATAAAATAATCTCCATAATTAATAAAAGAAATAACACCTTGAAATATTGTACTATCCTCTTTTGTGCCAAATTGTGTTATTTCCATCATCGGATAAATCATGGCTAAAATAAAAAGTAATAGTGCTGTAATCACTAAGGCTAAAGAAGTCTGTATTGTGTTTTTTACTCTTCTTCTTACTGTATGACCACATCTAACACATTTGAATTCATTATAGTCTTTTTTTGTATAGACTTTTTGGCAGTTTTTACAAGATATTAAAATCATTACTCTAACACACTTTTTATATCAAATTTTTTATTAGACATATAAAATATAAAAAGATAAAAAAGCATAATATAAAATCCAGTATCAAAGCTTGTTGAAGATGCCATTCCTGTAAGTTTAATATATGTAACAATTACACCAATAATATAAACTTCAATGAAACCCCAAGTCTTAAAAAAATGAAATCCATCATATAAAACTCTAAAAGAAAATATTTTCCTTTTCATTTTACTTTGAACAAATATTAATATAATTATAAAAGAGTTTAAAATAGGAGCTAAAATAATTGTAAATAAGACCAAAGCTCCAACAAAAAGAAAATCTTCTTTAAAAAATACGCTAATAGTCCCAATAAGTGTTGTTTTTAAAGTATTTCCATTTAGAGATAAAGTTAGTAAAGGATAGATATTTAACAATATAAAAAGTAACAATGCAGTTATTGCATAATACAAAGAGTCAAGACTATGTTCTTTATTTGTAATTTTTGAACCACATCTTGGGCATTTGATTTTTTCATTCTTATTTTTTAAAAAAAGTCCACAATGCTTACATTCAATTATTGCATCCATACTATATATTAAAACCTTTATATTAATGATATTAATTATACCTATTTATGAATAAAATACAATTTTGCTCAATAATTTAACAATTTTTTTTCTTTTTTTCTATAATAAAGATATTTAATATATCTACAAAAAGACATTTTTAAGTGATACAATGACTTAATTAAAGGAAATAAAATGAAAGTGTTACTTACTGGTTCTACTGGATATATAGGAAGAAGACTTAAACAAAAACTTTTACAAGATGAAAACATTATTTTAAGATTATTAGTTAGAAATAAAAAGTCTATAACTCCTAATCTAAAAAGAACTGTGGAAATTTGTGAAGGCAATAGTTTTGATGTAGAAAGTTTAAAAAAAGCATTAAAAGGCGTGGAAGTAGCTTTTTATTTAATCCACTCTTTAAATAGAAAAGACTACAAAAACCTCGATAAAATTTCTGCTCAGAATTTTCTTGATGCTGCTATTTTTTGCGGTGTAAAGAAAATTATTTATCTAGGAGGATTAGGTGTTAAAAATAGTGATACAAGTGAACATCTATTAAGTAGATTAGAAACAGGGGAAATATTAAGTTCAAGTAATAAGGTTCAAACTATATGGATAAGAGCTGGAGTAATTATAGGTTCAGGAAGTACAAGTTTTGAGATAATAAGAAACTTAACTGAAAAACTACCAGTTATGACTACCCCAAAATGGGTAAATACAAAAACACAACCAATAGCAGTATTTGATGTATTAAATTATCTTTATTCTTCAATATATTTAGAAGAAAAAGGAAATATAACTATTGATGTAGGTTCAGAACAATTAACATACAAAGAGATGATGTTACAAACAGCTACTGCTTTGGGATTAAAAAGATACATTATTCCTTTGCCTTTTTTATCAATTACTTTGTCTTCATATTGGTTAAATCTATTTACTCCTGTATCTTATGGAGTTGCAAAAGCTTTGATAGAAGGATTAAAATCAGAAGCCACTGTACAAAATAATAATGCAATAAAATATTTTCCTAATATAAAACCCACCTCTTATATAGATTCAGTTAAAAAAGCTGTTGAGGAGATAAGAAATAACCAAGTAGTAAGTAGATGGAGTGATAGATTTGGTAGTGTTTGGGATAAAGACTACACAGAAGAACTTGCCCATGCAATATTTATGGATAGAAGGGTCGAAGATATTTCAAATCTTTCCCATAAAAAAATTTATAAATCTTTTATCTCTATTGGAGGAGAATTTGGTTGGTTTGATTATGACTTTTTATGGAAAACAAGAGGAGTCATAGATAAAATGATTGGAGGTGTAGGATTAAAAAGAGGAAGAAGAGACCAATTTAATTTAAGAATAGGTGATAGTTTAGACTTTTGGAAGGTAATTGATGTACAAGAGAATAAAAGACTTCTTCTTTTAGCACAAATGAAACTTCCAGGTAATGCTTGGTTGGAGTTTAAAATAGATGGAAATAAACTTATTCAATCAGCATATTTTTACCCAAAAGGTTTATTAGGAAGAATGTATTGGTATATTTTAGTTCCTATTCACTACTTTGTTTTTACAAATATGATAAAAAGTATTATAAAAAAAAGTAAAACTCTTAGTTAATCAAATCTTCTGGTTTGCCAAAATAGTAGCCTTGAGAATAATCAACTCCTATTTCATTTAATAAATTAAATATTGATTCATTTTCTACATACTCTGCAATTGTCAAAATCTTTTGCTTTTTTGCAAAAGAGACAATTGTTTCAATAATATTTCTGCTAAAAGAATCTTTTTCTATGTTTTTAACTAAAGAGCCATCTATTTTTAAAATATCTGGTTCAAAATCAAGCAATCTTTCAAAGTTGGAATATCCTGCTCCAAAATCATCAATTGCAATCATTACACCTCTTCTTTTAACTTTTCTAATAAAAAGTTTGATACTTTTAAAGTCTTTTACATTTTCATCTTCTAAAAGTTCAAAAACAATTCTTTTATTATCTTTCTTATATTTATCAAGCAAATTAAAAATCTCTTTTCTTGTTTGCTCTTTTTCTATATCTAGTGCAGATAAATTTATTGATAATTTCGTATTAACAAAATCTAACATTTTAAAAGAGTTTTCCAAAACTCTTGAAGTAATTTTATTATAATAATTACCTTTTTTAGAAATATTCAAAAATTCTACAGGAGATATAACTTCTCCTTTTTCATTTATAAGTCTAACCAAGGATTCATATTTTTCAATTTCTTTTGTTTTATTATTAATTATTGGTTGAAAATAAGAGACAATTTTATAATTATCAAGGGCAATTTTAACCATCTTTATAACTTCAAAATTCTTTTTAGCTTCTTGATTTGTTTTTATTGAAGAATCATTTGAATAATTTATGATTTTATTTTTAGATATAGCTTCTTCAAGCCCTGCTCTTGCATCTTCATAAAGACTATATTTTCCACAAGAATAACTTATAATTATGTTCAAGTCATACTCTATACCATCTATTTCTAAAACAGATTCTGTTACATTTTTTACAAATATCTCAAGATAATCATGTATTTTCATATTTAACTTTTCAAAAGCAAAATAATCAGTTAAAAGTGCATATCTCCCATCTCCTAAAGCATATACATCTTCAAAAACATAATTATCAGGTAAATAAGCTAATAAATTTGATGCAAAAGTTTTTTCAATTTGATCTACTTTTAGTATATTGTAAAACTTGTCTAATATATCAAATTCTTCAATTTGAACTAATATAAGAAGTGATAAGTTATTTAATTCTATTTTATTTAACAAATGTTTTTTATCATCTAAAACCACATTTACACTATCTCTAAAAGCAATAAACTCTATAATATTTCCATCTAAATCTAAAAGGGGCATTATAGTTGATTTAACATAATATACTTTTCCTGATTTTGAAACATTTTTTAAAATACCATGCCACTCTTTTTTTTCAATTTTTATTGTACGCCACATCTCTTTATATAAAATAGGTGGATTATCTTTATGTTTTAAGATACTGTGAGTGTTTCCAACTAATTCTTCTTTTGAATAGCCTGTAATTCTACAAAAGTTCTCACTTACATATGTAATTTTGCCTTCAATATTTGTCTTTGAAATTATGTTACTACTATCTATTATTTTTACATATTGATTTAAATAGTTTACATTATTATCAACTTGATACTTACTACATTTATAATCACATACTTTTTCAATAGTTGCAGAAAATTGTTCTTTTATTATTGGTTTAAAAATATATCCATCTATTGATAACTTTAAACACTCTTGAAGTAATGGTATATTATTTCCGCTTGAAAATGCAATAATAGACAACATAGGATTTGTTTTTTTTACTTGTTTTACAAATTCAATACAACTTTGTTCTGAAGAATCAATATCTATAAAAAGAATATCAAAATATTTTTCTTTAAGTTTTTCACTTACATCATCACTGTTAGTTGATATAGTAATAGAGATAAAATATTTTTCCAATAATTTTGATGTTTTTGAAATAAAATCTTTATTAGTATGTATAAATAATACTTTTATATTTTTCTGATAATAAGAATTATCAATTATTTTAGAAAACACCAGTAACCTCTTTTTTGATAAATAGAATTATTTAATATAGATACTCAAAATGGTAACTACTTTGAGTTACCATTCTGACATAAATAATCTTAAAATAACTAAATTAATTAATACTTACCTAAGATTAATTCTTTACTAGCCAAAACTTTACCATCTGAATTTAAAATTGAGATGTCAACAGTATAAGTATTGCCCTTACCACCAGAGCAAGGAGCTAAATAGGCACCTTCTTGTTTCCCAAATCTTGTTCCAGTATGTGCTTTTACAACGGAGAAACTTTCATCTAACTCGAAAGTTTCTCCTATTTGAGGAGGAATTTCTACATTAGTAGAATCTTCTTCTATATCAAAAGATAATATACCATGTCCTCCATTATCCATTTTAGTAAAAGTCTTATCATTGAACTTTAAAATAACTTTTTTAGCACCATCTGGAAGGTTTTCAATATACAAACCTGGTGTACTTCCAGCTTCTACATTATAATTTGAACATACTTCATCTAAAGGAATTGTTTGACCATCCCATTTCTTATCAGTAAAAGAAACTTCTATATCACTTGCAAGTAATGAAGAGGAAAATAAAAGCGATGAAAGTGCACTATATATTAAAACAAAAACTTTTTTCATGGTAACTCCTTAAGAAATTAATTAATGATTATATCATATATTTTTTTTCAGCATAGCTGTTGTAGTATAGTCTTTTAAAAAGAAAAAAGGCAAATAATGAATTATACTATTACAGAAGGTGCATTTGGGCAAAGACCAAATGTAGCTTTACCAAACCCTAAGATATTAGAAGTTTTAGGAGAAGAAGGCATGAGAGAAATGATTGCCAAGCACTATGATTTTTTAGTACAAACAGAAATAAAAGGACTCTTTCCTCCTACAAAAGAAGGACTTGATGCAGCTAAAAAACATGCAGCTGATTTTTTTATACAAATTTGTGGAGGACCTAGATATTTTGATCACTCAAGAGGAGCACCAAGAATGGTAGCAAGGCACTCTCCTTTTAAAATTGACTCAAATGCAAGAGTTATTTGGCTTGAAAATTTTGCAAAAGCAATTGAAGAGACAAATTTAAATGAAGAGTTAAAAAAATCATTTTGGGAGTATATAGATATTTTTTCTATTTGGATGGTAAATTCTAGTGATTCACCTCACTCTATGTTTAAAATGTAATTATATACTTTAGCTATTTTCCAATAGCTAAAGCATATAAAACCATTGTATTATCACCTATAAACTCACATACTTCATCATCATAATAAGCACCTATTCCGCTACAACCATATCCCAAGTAATTTGAAGCCAAATATAATCTATGTCCGATAATTCCTGCTTTTTGATAAGCAGCTTGGTAATTTTTTGATTTTGTTGTTAAAAAGAATGTAACAGCAGAACTTTTACCTAAATCTTGCTCTAGGCACAAATATCCAGCTTTTTGTTTCAAGTCACCCTCTTTTATAATTTTATCGTCAAGATAAAGACCTAGAATCATATCTTTTACTCTGTTTATTACATAATAAATCTCAACTTCTTCCTCACAATCACTTATAATATTATCTTTAATATTTTTCATTATCATTTCAAATTCTATTTTACTCATAGAGCCTTGATTAAACTCTCTTATGGATCTTCTATTTAAAATAGTTTCTTGAAAAACTTCTTTGTTATAATTAAAACTTGCAGAAGAATTTTGTGCTTGTTTATTTAGAATAGGTAAACTATCTTTATATGCATACTCAATCAATTCATTTTCAACAAAATCTCCAGTAGCAGAGGCATAATTCAATTTAAAATCTGATTTTTTTACCTCTTTATTTGTAGGAAAAGTTACTAAAAAAGCAGAAGTAAAAAACTCATCCCTATCAAAACCAAACATTTTATTTAAAGACTCTTTATCAAAATCGTACCTTATCTCATAAGGCTTTGAAAAAACATAAGAAGAAGCTTCAAGTGCCCCTAAAATATGTCCAGCATCAAGTAAACAATAACGAAATCCTCTATTCTTGTATTTCCAAGATGAACGATAATATACAGATGAAACTAAAAAAATAAATCCATTTTGTTTTTTTTCATATCCAAAATATGGATCTAATCCATCATCTTCAATAGGATTTAACAGTTCTATAGAATTTGAAGAACTATCATAATGATAAATTCCATCATCAATATCTTGGTTATTTCTACTTTGAAAATAGATTTCATTAGGATAGAGTGCCCCTGCACTAGGTATTACTCTTAGATAATACTCAACTCCTGGATAAGTTTTTTTAGCAGTTATTCCAGCACTTTGATAAATAAATCTGTGATTCTCTTTTTCTAAATCTAAAACAACTCTTTTACTCTCAAAATAAGGCTTAAATCTAAAAGGAGGATTGTCCCAATCTATTCTGTTAGGGTTACTTCTAACAGAATAGTATGAGTGTTTAGTTTGTTGATGATATTCAAAAAAGTCTTGAAACAATTATTTCCCTTTGGTTGTGTTGATTCCTGGTTTTTCAGGTGTCCCTACATAATCATTTACTTGATTATTCTCATATCTAAAAAATGAATAAATGCATCCAAAAACCAAAAGAGCTATTATCACAAGTCTTATTGTGTTTCTTTTACTTTTTGATTCTTTTCCATTGTAATCATCTATTTTATTTAAACTTGGTTCATTATTCATATTACTTTTCATAATTAATCCTTTTATTCTTTTCAATTATTATACATCAGTTTTGTTAACAAAAAGTTATAATCTCAGCTTATAATAAAGAGACCATCATTTGATTAACAGTAATTGCTATTTCTTTAATATCCTTATTATCTTTTGTAAGAAATAGATCAAGATTTTCTCTTACTTTATAAAATGATTCACTTTCATTATTTATAAAGTTTGTAAAAGCTACAGCTGGTTCTTCATTTAACCTTTGAAAATTCAATACTTTTTTAGTGTAATGAACAACAATAAACTCAATGAATTGTAAAACTTGATTTCTTAGAACCATATCATTTTTAGAAGTTATTTCTACTTTATTAAGTGAGAAAATAATGTCTAAGATATTAAACTCATGTATAAGAGAGTAAAATAATATAATCACATCTTTAAAGGAGTGATTTGTACTCTCTTTTATTACTATAGCAGGAATCGCAAATCTAAGATAATCAATTACAGAAAAGAAAAGATTAAATTGTTCATCCTTATCAATTAGTTTTTCTACTTTTTGAGTATGTACTTCTTTTAGTAAATCAAAAAGTTCATCTTTATGATCTAAAATATGTGTAGCATCTAACTGATTCTTTTTAAGATATTTAACCATCCATTTAGTACTTGCATATAAAATATATTCTAATTTATTGATTAATTTATATTGTTCATCAACATTCATTATATAATCTTGTTGATAGATTTTTTCTCGTATTTCTTTAGCTCCAAATAGTTGTTTTGCTACTAAATATGATTTGATTTTTAATAAATATCTTTCATTTCCTAATTTTTCATAATCGCTAACAAAAGTACTTCCTTGGGCATTTACAATTATATCAGCCATCATAGTTGCAATAATTTCTCTTTTTAGTGGATGATTTATTATCTCATGTTCATAGGCTCCAACAAATGATTTTGGAAAATATCTATATAAGAACTGCAAGGCAAATTGGTCATCTACTAAAGTTGATTCAAGTAATACTTTTTTTAGAAATATTTTTGAATAAGATAAAAGTGAACATAAAACTGGTCTTACTATTGAGCCACTTATATCTATTATCTCATTTATATTTTCATTTTTGGGAATATGAAAAGCTGCTCTATTAAAAGCTGGTATATTATTATCCAATACTTCAATTACTTTTAAAAAGTCATTTAAATATTTTCTTGAAAATCTTTCATCAATAGATATAGACAAGGCTTGATTGTAATTACTATCCAAAACTAATTTTACAACTTGTTCTGTCATTGAGTTTAAAGTTGCTTGGGAATCTTCTTTACAAATATTTTCATTATTGCTAATCATATTTAATAAAATCTTTAGATTTACTTCATGATCAGAAGTATCAACTCCTGCTGCATTATCGATTCCATCAATATTGATTCTTCCTCCACCTAAAGCATACTCTATTCTTGCTTTTTGTGTAAATCCTAAGTTCCCACCCTCACAAACAATTTTTGCTTTTAAATTATTTGCATCAACTCTTACCGCTTCATTTTGCTTATCACCTATATCTAATGAGTTTTCATCACTTGCTTTTACATAAGTTCCAACTCCTCCATTAAACAATAAATCCACTGGCATAGTAAGAAGCATAATACAAAGTTCTTCTCCACTAACTACTTTTCTTGTTGTTCCCACAAGCTTTTTAATTTCTGGTGTTAGTTCTATCTCTTTTTCACTTCTTAAAAATACTCCACCACCTTGTGAAATTAATTTTTTGTTATAATTTTTCCAACTTCCATTTTTAGATTCAAAAAGTCTTTTTCTCTCTTTGAAACTTTGAATAGGATCTGGAGTTGGGTCAACAAAAATCTCTTTATGTCCAATAGCACCATAAAGAATAAATTTATCTGATTCGATAAGACCATTTCCAAAAACATCTCCATTCATAGATCCAATTCCCATGACAGTTATGTTATCTTTGTAAATATCAATACCCTCTTCAATAAAGAATCTTTCACTTGATCTAAGTGATCCTCGAGCAGTAATTCCTAGCTCTTTATGTCCATATCCATTACTTCCACCACTTGCAAAAGCATCACCCAACCAAAAACCTCTGCTAATAGCAATCTCATTTGCCACATCACTCATAGCAGCAGTTCCTTTATCAGCAGCAACTACAAAATAAGCATCATCTCCATCATAACAAACAAGATTTTTATCTTTTACAACTTTCCCGTCAACCAAATTATCTACTAAATCAAGGTTGGCATTGATAAACATTGTATATACTTCTTTAAAGTACTCTTTTGTGACTTCACTTGTCTCTTTTTTGATTACAAATCCACCCTTTGCACCATCAGGAATAATAATAGAATTTTTACCCTCTTGGGTAATCATAAGAGATTTTATCTCTTGTCTATAATCATCATGTCTATCACTCCATCTAAGACCACCTCTTGAGATATTTGTCATTCTTAAATGAATACCAAAAAAAGATTCATGATAAATAAAATTCTCTAAATTTGGTTGCAATCCTTTAAGGTTTTCTCCAAACTCTGCTGTATTTATTTTAAAAGCAATTGTTTCTTTATCTAAAAAATAACTTGTTCTTAGAAGAGAATCCAAAAATGACAAAGTCAATTTTAAAATCTTATCATCAATTATTTGAGGTATTTGCTTAATTTTTTCTTCTATTTTTTCTTTTAAATCTTTTAACTTAGAGTCTCTTTTTTTAACACTGGGGTCAAACTTTATGTAAAAATAGTCTACAAAAAGCTTAGTAATATCGTGATGGGTAATATATATATTTAAAATCGTTGCAGAATTTATAGTGAGAACTGCTTGATCAATGTATTCAATCATCGCTCTTACTAAACTTATCTTTCTTTCATCAAAGTTTTCATTATAAACCAATGAAAATACCCTTGAGTGTTGAATACATTCATCACTTATAACTTTTGTAATAACATTTTCTAAATTATTTTTAGCATTTAATATTTTGTCTATATCATCATCTTTTTGTAACTTTAGATTAAACCTTGAAACAAAAATTTGATCTTTTCCATTTTGAACATTATAAGTAACTTCATCAATAATCAAAAAACCAATATCATGTAATATTGGAGTAACTAAAGACAAATATAACTGGTGAATAGAAAATATCTTTATATCAATGGAATTCTTTTCTTTTATTATGTTTGTAACAATTTTGTCTGTTTGAACTTGACTGAACAACTCATCGGAAATCTCTAAATCTTCGGGTTTCAATAATTGAGAACATACTGCATTCATATCTGAAGAAGTCATATAAATCCTTTCGTTTTTCTTTATATAATACTACATGCAAAAGATTAAAGAGAAGTTAAACCTAAGTACTAATAAGAAATTTTTGGGCGCCAACTAAGCTTACAATATCTTCTGCTTTTAATTCAATATCTAAACCTCTTTTACCACCACTTACAAAGATAGTCTCATAATTAAATGCACTTTCATCAACAAGAGTTTTTAATCTTTTTTTCTGTCCCAAAGGTGATATTCCACCAAGTAAGTATCCTGTGACTTTTTGAGCTTCATCTTTATCTGCCATTTGTGCTTTTTTTACTTTAAATGCATTTGCTACATCTTTCAAACTTAGTTGTTTAGATACAGGTATTACACAAACAATTAACTCTTTTGGTGTTAGTTCTACTAATAATGTTTTAAATACTCTATTCTTATCAAGGTTTAATTTAATAACTGCTTCTTCCCCAAAATTTGTGCAAGCTGGGTCATGGTCATATTTATGTATTTTAAAATCACATTTATTCTTTTTAAGTAATCTAATTGCAGGTGTCATCTAAAATAAATTCCTTTTTTATCATCTCTTTACCATTTATTATAATAGAAATATAGTGTTTGCCTAAATAGTGTTTTCTAGTAGTCATATTTTTAAAGCTTTGTTTTTTTATAAACTTTTTATTATTTGATTTTACCTCATTTTGACTTATCATAAAAACTTTTTTGTTATGTGCCCTATTTGATTTTAAATAATACATTCCATACTCAACTCTAATATTCCCAAGTTCTTCATCTGAAACAACTTCAAAGGAGAAATTTAAATAATCATCAACTTTTACAAGTTCATCGCAAATAAAATTAGAAATATCTATATGATGTGATTTTCCAAAAGAAAATAACTCCAATACTTTTTCATCACCCTTTTTAAGCAGTGTTCTTGAAGCATGCTTACATATCCAATCAAGCTCTTTGGAAACTCCAAGGTTGTTTTTAACAAACTCAATTACAAGTTCTGGATTATCTTTTGAGATATCATTAAGATTGTTTGCTACAGATTTTTGTACATATTTAGAAGGGTCATTTTTAAGAAGTTCAATTATCTCAAAGACCTTTGATGGATTTGCTTTAAATCTAGGAAGTGCCACAGCCCAAGGAAGTCTAGGACGACACCCTTCACTGGCAAGTCTTCTAATATGTTCATTTGAACTTTTAGCCCAAAGTTTCATTTGTTGCATAGTTTTATCTTCATACTTCAAGATAAATGCTCTTATTGCAAACTCAGAACTAGAATCAATTGTAAAGACTTCTAGTGCATCCATAGAGTTCTCAAAATCATCTAATCCATAAACTTCCACAAAGTCTTGAAAAAACATTGCTTCAAATCCACTAAAATCTTTTGATGCAGGTTTTAATATTTCAAGTTGCTTTTTATAAGGCAAGGGTAAATATTCATTAAGGGTAATTGCAATATGTCGCATTCGCATCTTTAGTTCTAAAATTTCCCAAGTAGGATTAAATATAGAATTTATAAAACCATCATTATCAAAGTCATTGTAATTTTCTTTTATTTTATTTGCTAAATTTCTTATATACTCTTTTGTATATACATTTTTTAATTGTTCTGCCATATTCTCTTCTTTTTAATCTAGTTTTGATATTAAATCATTTGCACTTATATCTATCTTAGAAAATGCAAACCATTTTTTACCAAGGTCTTTTATACTTGCACCTAAATGATAAACTTCTTTTTTATCGATTATCAAAAATCTATCATGGGAATTTTTAAAAGTTTGTAGAGTGATATTCTCATATTGCTTAGAATATTTTGCAAAATCAAGTTTTAACTGTTTTGAGATGGTATTTGTAAATATTGTCACTTTTATATCTAGAACTTTTAAAAAAAGTGTAAAAGTTGTATCATCTATATAATTATCAATAAGTATTATCTCTTCTTTTGCTGTTCTTAATAAATCAGATACAAAACTATAAGCATCATAAACTTGCCCATCAAAAAATATGCCTTGCTTGATTTTCAAACTATTATCCTCTAGTCTTGATGAAATAACATCAACCTTATTCTTTAAGATATTTACATCTTTTTCTAATAATACAAATCTTTCATTGGTGATTTTATCACTATTTATTACATAGCCATTTTGAATATAATTTTTTAGAATTGAAGTTGCCCATTGTCTAAATTTTGTTGCTTTTGATGAACTTATTCTATATCCAACTGAAATTATTGCATCGAGATTATAATGCTTAATAAGACGAGTTACTTTCCTTTTCCCCTCTTGACGAACTACCGAGAAATTCTCGGTAGTTGAATTTTCATTTAATTCTATTCCCTTATAGATATTTTTTAAATGCAGTCCAATATTATCTGTACTTGTACCAAATAATTCTGACATTTGAGATTGTGTAAGCCAAATTGTTTCTTCATTTACAGAAACTTTTAGTTCCAATTCTCCATCATTATAAACTACTATATTAGATATATCATTCATAAGAGTACCTTTTAAGATTTGTTGATTTTGAACTATATCGTAGAAAAAATGTTTAGGTTTAAAATATTGCAGATTGTAAAGTTTTATTATTATAACTCTTGTTTTAAATAATAATAGATGATTATGCTTTATAATAAAAATACAAAAATTTAATAAAATATTTTAATAGTATCAAATAAACTCCTTTGTTATGGGATTTATTTGAAATATATTATTATCGTATGATTTAAGGGTGTTTTATATAAAATGTATGTTTAATAAATAGTTATCAAAGGAGAAAATATATGAATGAAATAAACTTAATTGATATTCTAAATACTTTTATATTAATTACATTATTTTGGTATCAAAAAAATAAAAATAAATTACTTAATGATAGGATTAATGAACAGTCTAAATTACTTTCAGAAACAAAAAATATAATTACAAATCAGGCAACAGCGATAGAAAGTCAACAAAAAGTTGTAGATACAGCATTAAAATATTCAGAAACATTTAATTATGATAAAATTGAAACCATTATAAAAAAAGAACTTGACTTAGAATATCAAAGTGTAATTCAAGAACATAAAGACACAATTACAAAAATGAAAAATGAAAATCCAACACTTATGCAAAAAGATACAGCAGAATATGTACTTAAACTTATGGCAAAAGAATATATTGCGCCATTATTAGGGTCATTAATAATAATGTTATTAGAAAAAGAACCTGAAGATAGAGTAACAATACTTGATCAATTACCAAATCCATTTAAGGATATGGTAAAAAAACTATTAGAAAAATATGATAAAGAACTACTTATGAATGATGACAAAACCTTGGAGAGAAACAAGTGGAAAGTGCGTTTATCTAAACTTTTAAGTATCAATTGAATAAAATATAAATACAAGAGTTTTAAATCGTTAAATCCAGTTGTTTCTCAATTCAATCGTTATTTTAAAACTCTTTATACCATTTAAATATATTCTATGTTTTTCTCTTAAACATTCTTCGACTGTTCGCTTCTCTTACTTTGTGTGGACAAAGTAAGCAAAACCACCAACCGTATCAAAGCCCTTTGGGTTCCCTCATTTATTATTTTTCTTTTTTCTAGACAAGCTTGCTAACTGTCTGAATGTTTAAAAGTTCCTAAACGGAAGTTTTAATAAATGAGTTTTAGCAAGCATAAAAAATAAAAATAATAAGGGAGGGAACCTTTGGCTTCGCAGCCGTAGTTGTTTTTGCTTACTTTTCGTCAATACAAAAGTAAGAAAGCGAAGAGGTTTACCTCTTCAAGAGAGTATTATTTCTTATGCCCCTCATAAAGTTCAATAATCTCCTCCTTACTCAACTCCCTTTGTAATTTATCACTTTGCTCTTTTACTAAAATACCAAATTTTATGGACTCCTCTTTAGTTAAATCTTCTCCAAAAAACTCATTTATTATAAAAGCAACTCCTCCTTTTCCTGATTGAGAATTCACTCTAATAACATCTTCATATCCCCTTTTTATATCTTTTGGGTCTATTGGCAAGTAAGGGACATTCCACTCTTGGCAAGAGTTTTCTCTGTAAAAGTCAATCCCTTTTTTGATAGCATCTTGATGTCCACCACTAAAGGCTGTAAAAATCATGTCTCCCACATAGGGATGTCTTGGATTTATATTTAAGTTTGTTAAATTCTCATACATCTTTTTTACTTCATCGACAATTGATAAATCAAGTTTAGAATCAATTCCTTGTGAATGTAAATTAAAAGCAAAATTTACTAAATCTAAGTTCCCTGCTCTTTCACCATTTCCAAATAGTGTTCCTTCAACTCTATTTGCTCCTGCTAAAACTGCAAGTTCTGCTGAGGCTACTGATGTTCCTCTGTCATTGTGTGGATGAACACTTATTATAAGGGTATTTCTGTTGTTTAAATTATTGCACATCCACTCTATTCTATCTGCGTAAATATTTGCAGTACAAGCTTCTAGGGTATTTGGCAAGTTTATTATCATCTTCTTTTGTACTGTTGGTTTTACAACCTCTATTACTTTATTACATATTTTTACAGCAAACTCTAAATCAGTTTGGGAAAAACTCTCAGGAGAATAATCATATATAACATTGCCCTCAAAATCTTTAGTAATTTCCACTAAGTATTTCATAGACTCAACTGCCATGTTTACTATCTCTTCATCAGTTTTATTAAACACCACTCTTCTTTGAAACTCATTTGTGGGATTGTATAAATGAAATATTCCATTTTTAACTCCACTCATAGCTTCAACACTTCTTTTTATCCACTCTTTTTTTGCTGGAATCAATACTTGAATAGTAACATCATCAGGTATTAAATTCTCTTCAATTAATTTTCTTGTAAAATTAAAATCAGTATCACTAGCACTTGGATAACTTACTTCTATTTGTTTAAATCCCATCTTTACTAAAGTATTAAAATACTCCAACTTTTGTTCGATATTTAAAGGGTTTACTAAAGCTTGGTTTCCATCTCTTAAATCTACGCTTCCATAAATAGGTGCTTTTGTGATTTGATTATCTGGCCAAGTTCGTACGAAATCTTTGACAATAGGATATTGTCTATATTTTTTATAAGTCATTTTATTCTCCATGATTTTATATATTTTGCAAATATTTGCGACAAAAAATGATAAGGTATGATTTGAAAATTATTTAGTGAGTAAGAGGTTTGAGAGTAGATTATTTGTTTGAATATGATTATATTTTTTTATACTATTCATAGTTTCTCCTTTTATTTACAGAAGTATATAAAATAAAAGAATTTAAATCTTGTACAAAATTAACATTTACGAAAGTATATTTTTTTGAAATTCTTTAGGGGTTAGTTGAAACACTCGTTTAAAACTTCTATTTAAATGGCTTTGGTCAAAAAAACCACTTTGTAAAGCAACTTCAATGATGGGCAAATTTGAGTTTAAAAGTTCTTTTGCCTTATGAACTTTTTTATTAAGTATATATGCATGAATGGCTAAGCCAAACTCTTTTTTAAAAACTCTTATTAGATGAACAACTGTTATATTAAACTCTTTTGATATATCTTCTAAAATAATATCTTCCAAAAAGTTTTTATCAAGATAATTTTTTATTTTCATAGATAAAGAGTTTTTTTCTACTTCTTCTATATTTTCTTTTAAAGAAAAAGTATTTAAACAAAACTCAATAAATAACTCTTCTTTTTCTAATAAAGAAATATCCTCAGCCAATAATATTTCACATAAATTTATAAAACAATTCTTATCATCTTGTAAGAAATTGTAATCAAAAGATATGCCCAAATTCAAGTTTTCTAAGTAATTTTTATCTATATATAATACATATCCATCTTTGACAAT
This sequence comes from Arcobacter sp. F2176, assembly GCF_004116465.1. Classification (NCBI taxonomy): domain Bacteria; kingdom Pseudomonadati; phylum Campylobacterota; class Epsilonproteobacteria; order Campylobacterales; family Arcobacteraceae; genus Arcobacter; species Arcobacter sp. F2176. Next base: position 30,759 of record NZ_PDJV01000003.1, on the reverse strand, counting down.
TTCACTATTTAGTATTGCGTTATGGATTATATTTGAGTTGATTATGGCTATTTCATTGGGGTTTAATATTTTAGAAGAGTCATTAAAATTTATATTTAATGAGCCCTCTTTAAGTGCGGTAATTGTAAGTTCTTCATGCAAATGCATTTTTTCACATTGGCTTATATCTTTTATATATCTTAATTCTAAAAAATCTAACTTTTTATTTTTGAAGATTTTTGTTTTCATCAACTTACAATTATCTTTACTATATTAGCAACAAGCATAAAAACAAGTACAAAAACAAGTACCTTTTTTATAAACTCTTCTCCACCTTTAATAGCATAATGACTTCCAACATAAGAGCCTGCTATATTTGCTAATCCCAAAACAATAGCAACACCCCATAATACTTTTCCAGCTGCAATAAAAGCAATAGCAGAACCTACATTTGTAGCAAAATTTAAAGGTTTAGTTGAAGCTGTTGCAATTAAATAATCAAGATGTAAAAACTTTTTCATAGAAATAGTCATATAAGTTCCCGTCCCAGGACCTAATAAACCATCATAAAATCCAATTGGAGCAGTTGCAAGAATAATATTTTTATTATTTATTTCTGTTTTCTCTTCTACTATTTTTTTACTTTTTTTAAATAGAAATATCATAGCAACAGGAATAGCTAAAATAATAGCCCATTTGATTATCTCATCAGATACAAACATTACTAATCTACTTCCAATATAAGAAGCAATAAGACAAGGAATAATTGCAATACTTACAACTTTCCAAGAGATTTTTTTACTAAGTGCATATTTAATTGTTGCCATTAAAACACCAACTAAACCTGCCATTTTATTTGAAGCTAAAACATGAAGAGGAGATAAACCACTTAGAAGTAATACAGGAACTTGAACCATTCCACCACCACCTGCAATTGAGTCAATATACCCAGCCAAAAATCCAGCAATAACAAATCCTATTACCCAATAAAGAGTAATATCAGCAAAAAGTTCCATAGGGAATCCTAATAAAAATATTGTCTATTAAAAAGATAGCATGATGCTATCTTTTATCTTAAGCGAATGCAGGTTCTAAGAAAGGAATAATTTGTTTTTTTCTTGATAAACAACCATCAAGCCATACTTTTCCATTTTCAAGTTTTACATCAAATGCTTTTTCAAAAATAGAAGGGTTTTCTGAAGCTACTAATACTTCACTTCCTTCTTTCATAATATCTGTCAAAATTAGACATGCAGTATGTAAGTTATTTTCAACTCTTAATTTTTCTAAGTCTGATTCTAGTTCATCTTTTACACTATCAAAAATAGCTAAATCAATAACTTCTAACTGTCCTATACCAACTTTTGTTCCATGCATATCAAAAGGTTTATAATCTCTTAAAATCAAATCTCGTACAGGTACACCCTCAACTGCTGATTTAACTTTAAACATCTCCATACCTAAAGCTCCAAAATCTTCTACTCCACAAATCTCAGCTAATTCTCTAACTGCTTTAATATCTGTTTCTGTACAAGTAGGCGATTTGAAAATAACAGTATCAGATAAAATTGCACACATCATGATTCCTGCAATATTTGCTGGAATCTCAACTTTATGAAAGTCATACATCTCTTTTACGATTGTATTTGTACATCCAACAGGTCTAATCCAACACTCTAAAGGAGTTGAAGTAGTAATATCACCTAGTTTGTGATGATCAACTATACCGACAACTGTTGCTTTATCCAAGTCAGCTGGAGCTTGTCCTCTATCTGAATAATCAGTAATAAAAAGTTCACAACCTGCAAACTCAGTTTTAAGCTCAGGTGCTTCAAATCCAAATCTGTCTAAGATAAATTGAGTTTCAGGAGAAACTGGTCCTTGTCGTGCTGGAATCGCTTCTCTTCCTATTTTGTTTAATAAATATCCTAAAGAAAGTGCTGAACAAATTGAATCTGAGTCAGGAGTTGTGTGTCCACATGTATAAATTGCCATAAAAAATTTCCTATTTTAAGTTTTCGTGATTTTATCTAAAATTATGTTATTTTACTTTTAAATAAAAAACAACTTTTATTTATTAATTTGGGCATTAATTTAATTCTTTATAATAAAAGAGAATATCAAAAATCTTTTAATTAAGTTACTAAAATCTTAGCAGGAAGATTTATCAACGAAAATAAAGAATATTTTTCGCATAATGAATACAAACTAAATTAAGGAGTTAATATGTTAAAAAAAGAAATCTCAGATGCCTTAGTGTTACAATTAAACAAAGAATTCCAATCGTCTTATATTTATTTGGGTATGTCAGCGTATGCTTCAAAGATTGGATTAAATGGTTCATCAAGTTGGTTTTTAGTGCAATATCAAGAAGAAGTTGCACATGCAATGAAACTATTTAAATATCTTGAAAATCAAGAAGTACATGTTACTTTACCTAAGATAGAAGAAGCAAATGTAGATTTTAAATCAATATTAGATACATTTAAAAAAGCTTTAGCACACGAAAGTAAAATGAGTGCAAACTTAAATGAATTAAGTGATTTAACTATGAAAAACAAAGATCATGCTACATACAATATGCTTCAATGGTATGTAACAGAACAAGTTGAAGAAGAAGCTACATTAAACACAATCATTGACAAAATTAAACTTGTTGGAGATAATGGTTATGGTCTTTATGCAATTGATCAAGAATTGGGTGCGAGAACTTTTACCGACCCAACAATAACTGTTTAATCAAAATATTTTAAAGCCCTATTTCTATTTAGGGCTTTACCTTTTATTAAAAAAATAATCTTATATTTGATATAATATAAATTCTTCATAGCTTATTAGGAGCATTTATGACAAAAATTACCACTTATTTACTTACACTATTTTTAGCACTATTTTTCACATCTTGTTTCAATGAAAAAGACAATAATACTAGGTTTTATGGGAATGTTGATTTAAGAACGGTTTCATTAGGATTGAGGGTTTCAGGGAAAATATCAAATCTATATTTTGATGAGGGAAAAAAAGTCAAAAAAGGAGAGTTATTAGCTTCTCTTGATAAAGATTTATACCAAGAAAGTCTCAATGAAATTCAAGCCCAAATTAATATGCAAGAAATCCAATTAAAAAAGTTAGAAAATGGATATAGAGAAGAAGAAATATTAAAAGCTAAAGCATTATTATCTAAAAGTTCTGCTGCTTTAAATAAAGCTCAAATAGATTTAAAAAGATATAACAAACTTCTCAAAACAAATTCAATCCCTATAGAAAAGCATGATGAAATTTTACTTTCATACAATAGTGCAAAAGCACAATATGATTATGATAAAAAAAACTATGAACAACTACAAAATGGTTATCAAAAAGAAGATATACAATCAGCTCGTGCAAAATTACAATATTTAAAAGTACAAGAAAAACAAGCCCAAATCCATCTAAATGATACACAATTATTTGCTCCAAATGATGGCACAATATTAACAAGAGCATACGAAGTAGGAGCTATAGTACCACAAGGGGCTTCGATTATGGAAATGGCTTTACAAAATCAATATTGGATAAGAAGTTATATAGATGAAAAATATTTAGGAGTAATTAAACCTAATATGAAAGCAAAAGTTTATACAGATTCAAGACCAAACAAACCATACAAAGCAATTGTAAGTTTTATTTCTCCTCAAGCAGAATTTACACCTAAAAGTGTACAAACCCAAGAATTAAGAACACAACTTGTATATCGTGTTCGATTTGTACTACAAGAGCATGATGACTTAATTCAACAAGGAATGCCAGTAACCATAGAGTTTGACAATTTAAGTAAAGACAAATAAAAATGTCATTAGTTGTTGCGAAACAAATTACAAAAACATTTAACAAAATCCCTGCTATTTCAAAACTAGATATAAACATAAAAAAAGGAAAAATTACAGGACTAGTAGGTCCTGATGGAGCAGGAAAAACTACTCTTATTAGACTTATGACTGGACTACTTGATGTAGACAGTGGCGAATTAGAAGTTTTAGATTATTCCTTACCTAAAGATGCAGACAAAATACAAAGCAAAATCGGATATATGCCTCAAAAATTTGGCTTGTATGAAGATTTAAGTGTTTTGGAAAATCTTACTTTATATGCAAACTTACAGTCTATTCCAAAAGATGAACAAAAAAAAAGAATCAATGAATTATTGGAGTTTATCAATTTAAAAAAGTTTGAATCATTTCTTGCCAAAAATTTATCTGGAGGGATGAAACAAAAACTAGGTCTGGCTTGTGCTTTGATAAAAAAGCCAGAGCTTTTGCTTTTAGATGAGCCAGGTGTTGGAGTTGACCCAATTTCTAGAAAAGAGTTATGGGCGATTGTTAATAAATTGGTTGAAGATGATGTGGGAGTTGTTTGGAGTACAGCTTATCTAGATGAAGCAGAACTTTGTGATGAAGTAATACTTTTAAATGAAGGTTCTATTTTATTTGAAGGAATTCCAAAAGAGTTAAGTAAAACTATGGAAGGCAAAGTTTTTAAAATAGTAGGAGATATAAAAGATAAAAGACAAACACTAAGATTGGCATTAAAACATGAGCAAATAAAAGATGGTGTAATCTTAGGAAATAGTATTAAACTGATTTGTGAAAGCAAAGATGATTTACCACCCCTTGAAAAAATAGAAGCCCAAAATTGTACTTATGAAGATATGCAGCCAAATTTTGAAGATGGTTTTATAAATATTTTAAAAGGTAACTTTGATGGGGAATCATTATTAGCAAAACAAATGGGTGAATTTGAAGAAAATGAGGGTACTTTAATTGAAGCTTCCCATTTAACTAAAGCTTTTGGAAGTTTTAAAGCTACAGATGATGTAAGCTTTAAGATAAAAAGAGGTGAAATATTTGGCTTTTTAGGACCTAATGGAGCAGGAAAATCAACTACATTTAAAATGTTATGTGGCTTAGTAAAACCCACAAGTGGACAGGCACATGTTTTAGGAATAAGCTTAGAAACCTCTTCACATAAAGCCCGTAGCAAAATTGGATATATGTCTCAAAAGTTTTCACTTTATGGAGATATTTCTGTTTTTGAAAATCTCAAATTTTTTGCTGGAGTTTATGGATTAAGAGGAAAAGAAAAAAAAGAAAAAATAAATAGTATGATTGAAATTTTTGAGTTGGAAAAATATAAAAAAACAGCTTCAAAAACTTTACCCTTAGGATATAAACAAAGACTTTCACTTGCTTGTGCTGTTATGCATGACCCTGTAGTGCTTTTTTTAGATGAGCCAACTTCTGGAATTGACCCACTTACAAGACGAGAATTTTGGAATCATATCTATGCAATGGTACAAAAGGGAATGACGATCATGGTTACAACCCATTTTATGGATGAAGCAGAATATTGCGACAGAATAGCTTTGATTTATAAAGGTAAAGCAATAGCTTTGGATACTCCATATAATCTTATTAACCAAGTTGGTTCTAATGCTACTATGGAAGATACTTTTATAGAACTAATTAAAAGAGAAGATGATGAATAAACAACGATTATTGGCACTTTTTATAAAAGAGAGTTTACAAATAATTCGAGACCCAAGTGCATTAATAATTGCTTTTATTTTACCACTTATGCTCCTTTTTTTAATGGGTTACGCTATTTCATTAGACTCAAAACATATTCCAGTGGGAATTGTAATTGAAAAAAACTCTGCCCACACTTCTAGTTTGATAAAAGCATTTCAAACTAGTGAAAGTTTTGATGTTCAAATAGCAAATGATAGAAGAACTTTTGTAAAACAACTACAAGAAGGAAAATTAAGAGCCATGATTGTGGTTCCTGCAACTTTTGATAAAGATATTTTAAAAGCTGAACCCAAAATACAAATTATCACAGATGGAAGCGAACCTAGTATTGCAAATTTTGTTATAAAATATAGTTTTGCTTTGTGGCAAAATTGGCTTGAGTTTGAAAAACTATCAACAAAATTAAACATTGATATTCAAACAAGATATTGGTTTAATGCACCATTATTGAGTAGTTACTTTTTACTTCCAGGTTCCATTGCTATAACTTTGACACTTATTGGTACTCTTTTAACTGCATTAGTAGTAGCAAGAGAGTGGGAAAGAGGTACAATGGAAGCTATTATGTCAACTCCAATTACAATATTAGAATTACTTTTAGGTAAACTTTTACCTTACTTTGTTTTAGGACTTTTTTCACTACTTATTTGTGTACTTATTACCTTATTTTGGTTTGAGATTCCATTTAGAGGTTCGTATATACTTTTAGTTTTAACTTCTAGTGTCTATTTATTTGCAGCACTTAGTATTGGTTTGCTTATTTCTACTTTAGCAAAGAATCAGTTTGTGGCAGCTCAAATGGCTTTAATCATAGGCTTTTTACCTGCGATGATTTTATCAGGATTTATTTTTCAAATAAGTAGTATGCCATCTTGGTTACAGTTTTTAACCCACATCATACCAGCAAGATATTTTATAAATATTTTACAAACACTCTTTTTAGCAGGAAATATTTATGAAATAATTATTCCAAATACCCTTTGGATGTTGGGTATTGGTCTATTTTTATTTGGAATTATTTTTATTATTACTAAAAAGAAGTTAAGCTCATGATTTATCAATTAATATCTCTTATTAGAAAAGAATTTTTAGCCATTTGGAGTGATAAGCGTTCTCGTATTGTAATTATTGTACCACCTATTATTATGCTTGTATTGTTCTCATTTGCAATAACTATGGAAGTTAAAAATATCAGTATTGGTATTTTAGATAGAAATAATTCAAGCCAAAGTCAAGAATTAATTCGTACTTTAAAATATAGTGATCGTTTTACTCAAGTACTTTATTTAAAAAGCTATGATGATTTGAAAGAGAAGATAGATTCTCAAGAAATTCTAGCTGGAATTGAGATACCTCAAGATTTTGCAAAGAATATGCAAAAAGGCAAAACTGCAAACATAGGAATTATTGCAGATGGAAGGAAATCAACAAGTGCTCAAATTGCAGTTGGATATGTTCAACTTAGCATTAATAATTTCTTTTCAAAAAATAAAGATACCTTAGTAGTTCGAAATTGGTACAATCCAAATTTAGAGAATTTTTGGTGGATACTTCCAAATTTAGTTGGAAGTTTAACTATACTTATTGCTTTGATTTTAACTTCATTATCAGTTGCTAGAGAGAGGGAACTTGGAACTTTTGAACAAATATCAGTTGCGCCACTTAGTCCTACTATTTTAATCATTGGAAAGACTATTCCACCTATGATTATTAGTATCTTAGAAGCTAGCATTATTTTTATAAGTGCTATTACATTTTTTGGTGTTCCTTTTATTGGTTCACTTAGTATTTTAATAGTTTCAATTTTTGCTTTTGTATTTTCGGTTGTTGGCTTTGGATTATTTATTTCTTCTATTTCTTCAACTCAACAACAAGGGATTTTAGGTGCTTTTATACTTTTAGTACCTTCAATTTTAATGTCTGGATTTGCAACACCTATTGAAAATATGCCCCAATGGCTTATCCCTTTTACAAATCTTATTGCATTAAAATATTTTTTAATACTTCTCAAAGGTTTATTTTTAAAAGATATATCTTGGGAAATTGCAATCTGGGAGATTTTACCCATGATTGCATTAGGAGTTGTTACTCTTATTATCGCAACTTGGTTTTTCAAAAAGAAAGTAACTTAAGAGATACTCTCTTTTTTTATTAAAGTTGTTTCAAAACCTTGACTTGGATGAAGAGGAACTAAAAAAGATAAAATAAAAGATGCCAATCCAATAATTGCACCAATAATAAATACAAGTGAATGAGAATATAACCAAATCAAACCTAAGAAAAATGGCAAAAATACAGCTGCGATATGATTTATAGTAAAACTAACAGCACTTGCACTTGCTATATCTTTAGGATCTGCGATTTTTTGGAAATATGTTTTTAGAGCAATTGCCATTGAAAACAGTAAATGATCAATAATATATAAGAAAAAAGCAAAATAAATATTTTCAACAAAAGCATAAGAAGTAAAAACTATCACTAATCCAATATATTCTATTTTTAAAGTAGTTGATTCCCCTACTTTTACAATAAACTTACCGATTTTTGGTGCAAGATATATATTTAAAATAGCATTAATAAAAAGTAAAGTTACCATATTTTCAATATTTAAACCAAACTTTTCTACAAGCAAAAATCCTGCAAATACAACAAATATCTGTCTTCTAGCACCTGCAAAAAATGTCAAAATATAAAAAAGCCAATACTCTTTTTTTATAACTAGTTTTTTCTCTTGTACCACATCATCTTTAAAATGATCAAATCCTACCCAAGCAATAATCGCAACAAACGAAGTAATCAAACCAAAAAATGCATAAACATACTTGTACTCTACACTATAAAACTTCATCATAATATATATCAAAACAAATACTATCAACGAAGTAAAAGATCTAGCTGCTGTGATTTTTCCTAAAACAATTGGAGCTTTTGCCTTATCTAACCATTGTAAAGATAATGATTGATTTAAAGTTTCTAGATAATGAAAACCTACAGACATCAAAATTGTAGTTAAGTATAAACCCAAAGCACTAGGATAAAGTCCAGTTAAAAACACTCCTAAACCTAAAGCTATCATTGCAATATAAGCTAATCTTTGTTGAGCAACAAAGATAATTACTAAAATAACTGTAAAGGCTAAAAAGCCAGGAATTTCCCTTAAACTTTGTAAGATACCTATTTGACTACCATCAAAAGAGGCTACTTCTATTACATAATTATTAAGTAAACTCATCCAAGCTGAAAAAGCAAAAACCATAGATATCGATAATATATAAAGTAAAGCTACTCTTGATTTAAAAAGATTTTTTATCATTATTTTCCTAATATTCAATAAGTTATAATAATAGCTTTAAAATATAAAATATGACTTTATTTATTTTTTTAATAAGCAATAAAAATAATATTATTTAACTTCAAATTTTAAAATAAGTTTATAATTTATTTTAATTTTAAGAATACACTTAATACAATATTTGAATTGATAGTTTACACTAACAAAAAGTCGCAGTCAATTTGTATATTTTATATACAGCTTAAAATTGACATAGATTTTTATTTTGGTTAGACTTCTTGCATGTTATAATAAGAAAAGGAGTTAATATGATTTTTTATAATAATAGATTATTAGAATTAGAAGAAGTATTTAATTCTTTTATCTTCTCAAATATTATGTATATTATTCCACATCCAATAAAACAAATACAAAATATATTAATTCAAGACAAAAACTTCATTCTAGGTGCCAGGTAGACCCTGCACAATTACCTTTGATTACTTTAATTGTGCTATTAAGCAATATTGTTTAATACATAAATAAAATTATTACATTAAACATATTACTTATCTCGTAGGGTCTTTTCCACAAAATCAAAAAAACTAATAAAATATTTTAAGGAAAAAAAATGACAAATGAAATGAATACATTTGAAAAACACGAATCAGAAATTAGAGCTTATTGTAGAGCAGTACCAACTGTTTTTAAATCGTCATCAAACGCAGTAATGATAGATGAAAATAATAAAGAATTTATAGACTTTTTTGCAGGTGCAGGTGTTTTAAATTTTGGACATAATAATCCAAAAATGAAAGAAGCAGTAGTTGACTTCATCCAAAGAGATGGAGTTGTTCACTCACTAGATATGTTTACAGATGTAAAAAGAGACTTTATAAATACATTTGTAAAAACTGTATTAGAACCACGAGGTTGGGCGGATAGAAAAGTTCAATTTACAGGACCAACTGGAACAAATGCAGTTGAAGCAGCACTTAAATTAGCTAGAAAAGTTACTGGAAGAACAGAAATTGTTGCTTTTAATAGAGGTTTCCATGGTATGACTTTAGGTGCTTTAGCTTGTACAGCAAATAATGCCTTTAGAAGTAGTTCAGGAGTACCTTTAAATAATGTTATTAGAGATACTTTTAATGATATGGAAGCTTTAGAAAACTTAAGACAAAAAATGTTTGATTTAGGTTCGGGGATGTTACCTCCTGCTGGTTTTATTGTTGAGCCAGTTCAAGCAGAAGGTGGAGTAAGAGTGGCTACAAAAGAGTGGTTACAAGGTGTACAAAAACTAGCAAAAGATACTGGAGCATTATTTATACTTGATAGTATTCAATGTGGTGTAGGAAGATGTGGAAGCTACTTTAGTTTTGATGATTTAGATGTTGATCCAGATATTATTATCTTAGCAAAAGGTTTAGGTGGTTTTGGAACTCCTATTGGAATGCTAGTTAATAAACCAGAGATTGATAAAGCTTGGAACCCGGGACAACATACAGGAACATTTAGAGGACAAGGTATCTCTTTTGTAGCAGGTAAAGTTGGTTTAGATTATTTCAAAGATGAAACTTTTAATAATGAAACAAAAAGAAAAGGTAACATCATAAGAGAGACTATAGATGCCTTAAACTCTAAATATGATGCTGTAAAAGGTGTAAGACAAAAAGGAATGATGCTAGCAATTGATTTCGAAAGTGCAGCAATGACAAAAGAAATCACTACAAAATGTTTTGAAAATGGTTTGATTATTGGTGCTTGTAGTACAGGTGAAATTATCAAATTTATTCCTCCATTAACAATTGAAGAAGATACTTTAAAAGAAGGTCTAAACAGATTTGTAAAATCTGTTGAAGCAATCTTAGGCTAAGGGGTTATTATGGGATATAGTTCAACACATTTTAAATCAATAAATCCATACACTGAAGAAACAGTGTATGAGATTCCTATGAATACAGCTGAAGAAGTAAGAGAAATAATTGAAAAGTCACAAGAGACATATTTAAACTCTTGGAGAGACACTTCTTTTGAACAAAGAGCTGAGCTTTTAAGAGCTGTTGCAAAAGAGATGAAAGATAATCTTGATGAATATGCTCTCCCTATGACTGAAGAGATGGGTAAACCTATCAATGAAGCAAGAGGTGAAGTAACAAAAGCAGCTTGGGCAGCAGAACACTACGCTCAAAATGCTGGAGAATATTTAAAAACAGAATATATTGATTCTGATGCAACAGAAAGCTTTGTGCAATATTTACCTTTAGGTGTAACTTTAGGATTACTTCCTTGGAATGCACCATTTTGGTTAGCTTTTAGATACTTAGCACCTGCACTTATGTCGGGAAACACTTGTATTATGAAACATGATTCTCATACTCCACTATGTGCAGTTAAAATTGTACAAGCTTTTGAAAAAGCAGGTATGCCTAAAAATCTAGTTCAAAATGTAGTTATTAACCACTCACAAATAGAATCAATCATTAGACATCCACTAGTTACTGGTGTATCACTTACAGGTTCATCAAAAGCTGGTTCAGCTGTTGGTGCAATCGCTGGAAGTGAAATCAAACCAGTAGTATTAGAACTTGGGGGAAGTGATGCAGCTATTGTATTAGCTGATACAAAAGATTTAGAACATGCAGCAGATGTAATTGTTCTTTCAAGATATATCAATGCTGGTCAATCTTGTATTGCTGCAAAAAGAATCATTGTAGAAGAACCTATTTATGATAAATTCATCTCTTTATTAAAAGAGAGATTTGAAAAATTAACTTTAGGTGACCCAAAAGATGAATCAACAAAAATTGGTCCAATAGCAAGACGTGAATTAGTTGAAGAAATGCACCAACAAGTTGATAGATCAGTAAGTGCAGGAGCAAGACTAGTTTTAGGTGGAAATAGAATGGAAGGAAAAGGATTCTTTTTTCCAGTAACCCTTTTAGCAGATGTAGAACCAGGAATGGTTGTATCTTGCCAAGAAACATTTGGTCCAATTGCAGCAGTAATCAAAGCAAAAGATGCAAACCATGCATTAGAAATTGCTAATGACACTGAATACGGATTAGGTGGTTCAGTTTGGACAGGAGATATAGAAAAAGGTAAACTAATAGCAAGTAAAATTGTTACTGGCCAAGTTTCAATTAATGGAATTGTAAAATCAGATCCTAGACTTCCAAGTGGTGGAGTTAAGAAATCAGGTTTAGGAAGAGAATTAGGTCCTCATGGTATTAAAATGTTTGTGAATACTCAACAAGTTTGGGTAGGTCCTGTTAAATAGGAAACTAAAATGAGAGAAAAATTACCTTTTACAAAAAAGGAGTATATCCAAAGAATTAGAAGAGTTAAATCATTGATGCAACAAAGAAGAATCGATGTTTTAATTGCAACTGATCCGGGAAATATGAATTGGCTTACAGGATATGATGGTTGGTCTTTCTATGTTCATCAAGGGGTTATTATTTCCCTTGATGAGGATGAGCCTATTTGGTTTGGAAGACTTATGGATAGAAATGCTGCATTGATAAAATGTTATATGAAAGAAGATAATCTTTATGGCTATCCAGAAAAATATGTACAAAACTTAGATGAACATCCAATGACATGGATTGGAGAAAATATTCTTAATAAAAAGAAATGGGATAAATGTGTAATAGCAACAGAGAGAGATAGTTATTATTATACTGCGGAAGCTCATTTTAGATTGACAGCAACTTTACCAAATGCAAACTTTATAAATGCAAATAACTTAGTCAATTGGGCAAGAGGTATTAAATCTGCAAAAGAGATTGAATTTATGAAAATAGCTGGAAAAATCACTCAAAAAATACATCAAAGAGTTTTAGATGTAGTAAGAGTTGGTATTCCAAAAAGTCATGTTGTATCACAAATCTATGAAACTGCAATTGCAGGTGTTGATGGATATGGTGGTGATTATCCTTCAATTGTACCATTGTTACCTTCAGGTGCGGATGCATCTGCATCTCATATTACTTGGGATGAAAGACCTTTTAAAAAGAATGAGGCAACTTATTTTGAGATATCAGGTTGTTATAAAAGATATCATTGTCCTATGTCAAGAACTATTTTTATGGGCAAACCCAATCAAAAATATTATGATGCTGAAAAAGCACTAATAGAAGCTATTGATGCAGGATTAGAGCAAGCAAAACCTGGAAATAGAACTTGTGACATTGCAAATGCAGTTGATACAGTAATGCACAAATATGGTATTGATAGAAATGGTGCAAGATGTGGTTATCCTATAGGAGTTAGTTATCCTCCTGATTGGGGTGAGAGAACTTGCAGTTTAAGGTCAACGGACTTAACAGTACTAGAACCTGGTATGACTTTTCACTTTATGCCAGGTATTTGGCAAGCTGATTGGGGAATGGAAATAACTGAAAGTATTTATATCACAGATACAGGAGTGGAAACTTTTTGTGATTTCCCAAGAGAGTTATTCATTAAATAGAGTATAAAGGAGGATTTAAATAAAAAACCTTTTAAAAAGACACAAGGAAATGGTGTTTAGAACAAATAATAAAAAATAAAGGAAAATTTATGAAATTAATTAACTTAAAATCTCTGGTTCTTGCAGGTATGATAGCTGCAACAAGTCTTAGTGCAGCAACATGGAAGTATGCAATGGGTGAGGGGTTAGATGATCCTCAAGGTATTTATGCAGTAGCATTTAAAAACTATATAGAGAGTCATTCTGACAATAAAATCAAAATCTATCCTGTTGGTTCATTAGGTGAAGAGACAGACCTTTTAGAGCAAACTAAATTTGGTTTGTTGCAATTTTTAGGTCAATCAACTGGTTATATGGGTGGAACAATCCCAGAAATGGATCTATTTACACTACCTTATGTTTTACCAACTGATACAAAAGAGTTAGATTATTTTTTCAAAAACTCAAAAGCTATTAACAAAATGTTACCTCCAATATTTAATAAACATGGATTAGAATTATTAGCAGTTTTTCCTGAAGGTGAAATGGCAATTACTACAAATGAAGTATTTAGAACACCTGAAGATTTACAAGGTAAAAAAATGAGAGTAATGCCAGGTTCTCCAATTTTAGTTGATACATATGAAGCATTTGGAGCTTCTCCTGTTCCTATGAGTTGGGGAGATTTAATTGGTGCTTTAAAAACAAATATGGTTGATGGAGAAGAAAATCCAACTGTTTGGATTGAAGCATATGATTTAGATAAATTATCAAAAGTTTTAACTTATATGGGACATAGTAGTTTTAATGCTTGTGCTGTTACAAACAAAAAATTCTATGATAAATTAAGTGCCAAAGATAAAAAACTTGTACAAGATGCTTCTGCTCATGCTGAAAAAGTGATTTTAAAAGAAGCACAAAAACTTGATGCTTATGGTTTAGGAAGAATAGTAAGAACTAATCCTGATTATAAAATTGTTACACTAACAAAAGAAGAAAGAGAAGTATTTAAAAAAAGAGCAAAACCAGTTCAAGAAAAATTTGCTGAAAAAAGTGATTCAAATAAAAAACTTTTAGCTCAAATGAGAAAAGACCTTGAAGAAGCAGAAAAAAATGCGAAATAAAACTTTTAAGTTTTAATAAAAAAATAGATAGCACTTAAGCTATCTATTCAGGAGTTAAATATGGAGAATTCAGAAAAAGTATCCAAAAAAAAGATTAACCCTCTTTTAAAAGGTCTTGACTTTATGGATAAAATAATTGGCAAATTTGAAAAACTAATGTTAGGACTTGGGATTATAGCAATGGCTATAAATACTATTGCTGCAGTTGTTAGTAGATTTATTTTCAATGATGCAATTATATTCACAGATGAATTAAATATGATTTTTATAGTTATTGTAACTTTTGCTGGATTGAGTTATGCAGCAAGACAAGGTAGACACATAAGAATGTCAGCTATTTATGACTTATTAAATTCTAATTTAAGAAAAATATTTATGATTATTATTTCAACTATAACTGGTCTATTTATGTTTTTTTTATCATATTATGCGATTTTGTATATCGTAAGCATATACAATAGTGGCAGAATATTACCTGCACTAGGAATTGATGTTTATATTATCTATTTATGGGTTCCTATTGGTTTCATAATCACAGGCTTGCAATATTTTTCAACAGTACTTAAAAATATTAGAAATGAAGATGTATACCTTTCTACAAATATAAAAGATGGTTATACAGATGCTGCAAATCAAATAGAAGTTTAGGAGTAAGAAATGGCAATTTTAATTTTTTCTATAATGGTTGTATTATTACTTCTAGGCTTTCCAATGATGATACCTTTAATTGCAGGCTCAACTGTTGGATTTCATGAAGTATTTGGTGATTTTGATAGAATGCAATTTATGATTCAGCAAATGATGGGTGGGATTAGACCAGCTGCTCTTATAGCAGTTCCTATGTTTATTTTATCAGCAGATATTATGACAAGAGGAAAATCAGCTGAAAAACTAATCGATTTAGTAATGTCTTTTGTGGGACATATAAAGGGTGGTTTGGCAGTTAGTACAGCTTGTGCTTGTGCTATGTTTGGTGCTGTTTCAGGCTCAACTCAAGCTACTGTTGTAGCAATTGGTTCTCCACTTAGACCAAGACTACAAAAAGGTGGATATAAAGATTCATTTATCCTTGCTTTAATAATCAACTCAAGTGATATTGCTTTTTTAATTCCCCCTAGTATTGGGATGATTATTTATGGAATTGTTTCAAAAACTTCAATTCCTGAACTTTTTATTGCTGGTATTGGACCGGGACTTTTAATTTTATTTCTTTTCTCAGTATATTGTATTGGTTATGCATATAAAAATGATATACCAACTCAAGAAAAATCTTCATGGAAAGATAGACTATTGGCCTTTTACCATGCTCTATGGCCTTTAGGATTTCCAGTAATCATTATTGGTGGTATTTTTGGTGGTATTTTTAGTCCAACTGAAGCTGCGGCTGTTAGTGTTGCTTATGCTTTATTTTTAGAAGGAGTTGTTTTTAGAACTATGAAATTTAAAGAATTTTATAGTTCAGCTGTTGCAACTGGTTTAGTTACAGCTGTTGTATTTATATTAGTAGCTTCTGGTGCAGCATTTGCTTGGATTTTATCTTTTGCTCAAGTTCCACAAGAAATATTAGCCTCAATTGGTATTAAAGAAATGGGACCATATGGAGTATTAGCAGTAATTTCTATTGCATTTTTTGTGGGATGTATGTTTGTTGACCCTATTGTTGTAATCTTAGTTCTTGTTCCAATTTTTTCACCAGTTGTTGAAGCTGTTGGATTAGATCCTGTTTTAGTTGGTACTATTATTACACTACAAGTTGCAATTGGATCTGCTACCCCACCATTTGGTTGTGATATTTTTACAGCAATTGCCATATTTAAAAGACCATATTTTGAAGTAATAAAAGGAACACCTCCTTTTATATTTATACTTTTATCAGTAGCTGTTGCACTAATTTTCTTTCCACAAATTGCCCTATATTTTAGGGACTTAGCTTTTAGATAAAGGAACAAATATGTTTAAAAAAGTATTAGTAGGATTAGATGGTTCAGAGTTAGCTTATAATGCACTTGAAAAAGCTTGCGAAATTTGCAAAAATTTTAATAGTGAACTAAATATTGTTTCTGTATTTAGACATCATAGTTTCATTGAAGGTTCTTTGTCTATGGTAAGAGGTGCAGTTGAGTATGAAACTATGGATGATGTTTTAGGACAATATGCAAAAGAAATTGTAGAAGATGGTAAAAAAATAGCTCATAATTTAGGACTAAAAGAAGAAAAAATAAAAGGATTTATTCGTTCAGGACAAGTTGCAAAACAAATCTTGCATTTTGCAAAAACAAATGATATTGACTTAATTGTAGTAGGAAAACAAGGACAAGGTGATTTGACTGGTTATTTACTAGGTGGAACTTCTCATAAAATCTCTGGTTTAGCTAAATGTCCGGTATTGGTTGTTTAAATGAAAATAAAAAACATAAAATTTATAAGTATATACTCTTTTAACAGAGTATATTTTAATGTGATAGAACACTCCAGTTAATTTTATACCTAAAAATATAAAAAAATTAATTGGAGTAATTATGAAAAATAATACAATGAAAGCTATGGTCTTAGTTGGTCATGGTGGAATAGATAAGTTAGTATATAAAAATGTTGAGATTCCTACACTTAAAAAAGGTGAGGTTCTTATAAAAGTAACAGCAACAGCTAAAAACAATACAGATAGAAAAGCCAGAGAAGGTTTATATCCAGTTGATGATAATAATAAAGAAGAAGTAACTTCTTTTAATATGACTGGTGATAATACTTTCACTTTTCCTCGAATTCAAGGAGCTGATATTGTTGGAACAGTTGAAAAAGTTGCAGATGATAAAAATAAAAGTTTAATAGGTCAAAGGGGACTTGTTGATTTTAATATCTATTTATCTCAAAATCCCAATTTAAATTTAATCCCTGATTATTATGGACATGGAAAAGATGGTGGATATGCAGAATATGTAGCCATTCCTAGTGAAAACTTCTATGCCATGCAAAATAAAGATATTGATGATGCCCAACTAGCTTCATTAGGTATGTGTTCATATCAAACTGGATTTAGAATGTTAAATGCCTCAAGAGTAAAGAAAGGTGATAAAGTCTTAATCAGTGGAGCAAGTGGAGGAGTTGGAACTGCACTAATCCAAATGTGCAAAGTCTTAAAAGCTATTCCTTATGCCCTTAGTTCTAAGGATAAAGAAGAGGAACTTTTAGCTCTTGGTGCTAAAAAAGTGATTGATAGAGGTGAAATATCAACTTTAAAACAAAGAATTTTAGAAGCAACAGAGGGTGAGAATATTGATGCTGTTATGGATTTAGTTGGTGGAGAGTATACAAATATTTTTATTAATACTATGATTGTAGATATGAAAAAAAGAGATGACTATCCAAGACTAAGTATAGCAGGAGCTAGTTCATATAACATCACTGAAGTATTATGGTCTAAGATTTATCTTTATCAAGTGGAGATTCATGGGGTATCACATGGTACAAAAAATGAAGCAAAACAATTAATGAAATGGATAAAAGAGGAAAAACTAAAACCCATATTACACGCAACCTTTAAACTTTCAAATCTTCATGAAGCAGAAAAATATTTTGTTTCAAGGGGAAAAGGATATTTAGGGAAAATAGTAATCGTACCTGATTCTCAATGGGAAGAACATGGTGCAAAATACTCTTTAAAGACAGAAAATGAATAAGCCACACACAATAGGACTAATAGACACCCATGCAGGTGGTGATGTGAGTAGAATAGTATTTACAGGTATAAAAGAATTAGAGGGTAATAGTGTAAGAGAACAGATGCTTTATTTGCAGGAACATGCTGATGATTTGAGAGAAACACTACTTTATGAACCTTATGGTATCCCTGAGATGTCTATTGATTTGGTAGTTCCCTCTAAGAATAAAGAAGCAGTTGCTGGATATATTATCATGGAAGTTATGGGTTATCCTATATATTCAGGTTCAAATACCATGTGTACTGCAACAGCTGTTATTGAAAATGGATTAGTTGAGAAAAAAGATGGTATCTTAAACTTTAAACTTGAAGCACCAGCTGGACTTGTAGATATTGAAGCTAAAGTAGAAAACGGTGTAGTTGAATCTATAACTTGTGAGGGACTTCCAAGTTATATTTACCAATATAAAGAAAAAATTGTAATCCAAGAGTTAGGTGAGATTACCTATTCTGTAGCTTATAGTGGAGGTTTCTATATCCTTGTAGAAGCTAGTGAGTTAGGATTTAATCTTACACTTGATGAAGAAAAAAGATTAAGTGATACAGCTTATTTAATAGTTGAAGCAGTTAGAAAAAAAGAGTCACTAAGACACTATTTATTAGGTGATGTTGGACCAGTTCCTTTTCTACATTTTATGGGAGAAGTTGAGAAAAAAGAAGATGGTTTTTATACCTCAAGGTCAACCACTTATGTTCACTCAGGAGTTATTTGTAGAAGTACAACAGGAACAGGTACCTCTGCTAGATTAGCATATTTGCAATACGAGGACAAGATTAAACCAGGTGAAAGATTAGAAACTGTAAGTTTAAGAGGTACAAAATTTATTGGTACTTTTGATGCAGTTGAAAATATCGATGGACAGAATGTAGTAAGAAATAGAACAACAGGCAAAAGTTATATAATAGCAAAATCAGAGATTTTAGTTAATTGTGATGATTGTCTAACAAAATATAATGAATTAGCAAAAGTGATTCAGTATTTAGAATAAAAAGGAGTCGGTATGTATAATAATTTTGATGAAGTAGTAGAGTTTGCTACAAATTTTAGACATAATTTACATAAAAATCCCGAATTGACTTGGGAAGAGACAGATACCGCAAAAGCAATAAGAGAGATATTAGATAATCATAATATTACATATAAAACTTATGCAGGAACTGGAACTGTTGGCTTACTTGCCCAAGATAAACAGGGACCTCATATAGCATTAAGGGGAGATATTGATGCTCTTCCATTAGAAGAGAAAACTGATGTTTCATATAAATCAGTTAAAACTCAATGTATGCATGCTTGCGGACATGATGGTCATACAGCAACTCTAATGGCAGCTGCTATTTGGTTAAAACAAAATGAAGATAAACTAACAAACCCAATATCTCTTATATTTCAACCTGCTGAAGAGGGAGGTCATGGAGCTAAGAAGATGATTGAAGAGGGATGTTTAGATGGAGTTGATATGATTTTTGGTTGGCATAATTGGCCAGCTATTAAATTTGGTCAAGCTGTTTGTCCTGAGAGTACAGTAATGGCTGGAAATGGAACTTTTCATATTACACTTAAAGGTTCGGGAGGACACTCCTCTCAACCTGAAATTTGTAAAGACCCAGTTCTTGCAGCTTCTGCATTAACTATGGCACTACAACAAATTGTAAGTAGACAAGTGGCACCACAAGATGCTGTTGTAGTATCTGTTACATCAATAGATGCAATTAGTGGAGTAACAGTGATTCCTGATAATGCAAAAGTTGAAGGAAGTATTAGGGTTCCTACAAATGAACTAAAAACAAAAGTATTTAATCAAATAGAAGAGATATCAAAAGGGATTGCACTAGCATATAATGTAGATGTGGATATTGATTTAAGAGATAGATATCAACCAACAATCAATCATAAAGAGGAAGCTTCAAGGGTGAGAGAAGTATTAAAAGACACCTTAGGTGAAAACTGGCAAAGCAATATTGCAACTCCAATTATGGCAAGTGAAGACTTTAGTTATTACTTAAACAAAATCCCAGGAGCCTTTGCTCTTATAGGAAGTGATGATGGAGTTGAAAAACATCAAAAAGCTTGCCACAATGTACACTATGATTTCAATGATAAGCTAATAAAACCTGTTAGCATATCACTTATGAAATTAGCCAATTTTAAATTTTAAAAGGGAAACTTCATGTTTTCCTTTATGGTGCCTTTGCTAGGCGTATTAGCAATAGTTTTAAATGCCATTGGTATGGCAATAAAAGATTTAATAAAAACAAAAATTTTATTAGGAACTTCAGTTGTTTTTATAATACCTGATTTATATCAAAGTGGTGGGATACATGGAGTTTATCAATCAGTTATAATAGCCCTTATGTATTATGTTGGAGCATTTGAGTATAGAAAACTTGAAAGAGCAATTTTATATTCTATTCCATTTTTTTCTATATTTTTACTTTTAGGTTTAAAAGAGTATGAAGGTCTATTTTTAGTATTAGCATCTATTACAACACCTTTGGCTACTATTTCAAAAGATTCGTTTAAGATGAAGCTTTTACTTTTGGTATCTACTTTTTCTTGGGGAATTTATGCTTTTCTTATGGAAGCTTGGTTTGCTTTTACATTTGATTTATTAGGTGCCTTTGCCTTAATATACTTTTTTGGACAATATAGAAGAGAAAAAAAAGCTAGACAATTACTTGATAATGTTTATGAGGAATGTGTAAAAGTAAAAGATGAAATTTTACCTTAAAATAAAAAAGAATTCTTTTTTATTTTAAGATATGCTCTTCAACTACCCAGTTTGCAAAAGGAATTGAAGAGGTAAATGCAGGACTAACTGCATTTAATACATGAACTGAGTTTTCATCTGATTCCACTACAAAATCCTGTACAAGTTCAAGGGTGTGTTTATTTAAAAGTTGTGCTCGTATACCTGGTGTACTCCAAGAGTCAAAACCATCATGATTCATATTTTTAGTTAGTTTCATAGCTAGGTTTTTAAAATACTTGAAATTGTACTTTTTTATCTCACTAAAAGCTAAACTTCTAAATGAAAAAGCATCTGTAATAAAAAGCTTTAACTCATAATATGAAATTTCTAAAAACTCTTTTAAAGAGAAGTTATCAAAACCTTTGTAGTTTTCTCTCCAAAAAGCAGGAATTGCTGTTGGTCCTATTTTACTCTCATTATCTACTGTTAAAGTATAATGAACTCCTAAAAAAGGATTTGCTAAGTTTGGTACGGGATAAACATTTGTTCTAAGTTGAGAAATATTTGTTTTATCTTTTAAATATACTCCTTTAAAAGGAATGATTACATAATCCTTTGAAAAGCCATAATTTCTTGCAATTTTATCAGCATATAAACCGGCACAATTTATCACTTTTTTAGCGTAAAATTCACCCTTACTTGTAAGAATTGCATCTTTACTTGAAGAGATATATTTACAATCTAAAAGTAACTCAACTCCTAGCTCTTGTATAACTTTTGCAAACTCTTTTGTCACTTCTTTTGGATTTACAGTTGCTGTACTTGGACAAAGAAGTGCTTTTTCATAAGTTTTTATATTAGGATAAAGGGTATTTAGTTCTTCTTCTCTTAGCCATTGAAGTTCAACTCCATTTGCATCACCTCTATTTTTTAACTCTAATAAACCACTTAGTTCATCTTCATTTGTAGCTACTACTACTTTTTTACATTCATTTAATTTTAGATTTCTTTGTTTACAAAACTTCTTAAGGGCCATATTCCCTTCTTTTGTAAACTTAGCCTTAAGCGAGTTTGCAGTGTAATAAAAACCAGCATGTAAAACGCCTGAGTTTCTACCACTACTGTGCATTGCAACTTCAGGCTCTTTTTCTATAACTAAGATTTTACTATCAGGAAATCTCTCTTTTAGATTTTTTGCAATATTAAGCCCAATAATTCCAGCACCAATTATTAAATAATCATGCATCTTAGTATCCCAACTCTTCATTTATAAGAATAATTGTGATTCTATCTTTTTCATCTGCTTTTACCCAAGTAAATTTATTGGCAATTGTATTTAAATTTTGACTTGGTTCTTTTCCCATCTCTATTGCTTTTTTGTTCATTCTATCTATGTTTTTAACAGCAGCTACTTCCATAACTCTTTTAAAACCATCTTCTAAATTTTCAACGATTTTATTTACTCCAACTATTGCTAATATCTTTTTTGGACCAAAACAAAAAGCAGCTACTCGATTTCCACTTCCATCAGCATTTACTATTTTCCCATCTTTTGTTAAAGCATTTATTCCTGTAACAAAGATATCTGAAACTAATCCTTGTCTTCTTCTATGTGTATTTTCTTCCATAGAAATACCAAGTTCATATTGATTGTATAAAGTTATATCTTTTTTATTTGTCAAATAATCAAGTAATCCTATTTCGCCAACAGTAACAGAACCTCCAAGACCCACTTCCATGCCCTCTTTTATAAAAGTTTTAGCTAAATTAAAAGCTTCTTCTTTTGTCTGAACAAAGTGTGGATCATAACCACAAGATTTTAAAGTATTAATCAATTCCTGCATATTTGTTTCCCTCTTTAAACAACTTTTTATGTAATATCATAGAAACAACAAAGATAATAAATCCTACGATATGTGTAGTTTGTACTATACCAAAAAATGACTCAAAATGATAAGCTTCATCTTCTGTTAATAATAAAATTGTAGCAACCCCAAACACAACTCTTTCTAAAATCATCATCTTTTTATCCCAAAAACCTTCCATAACAATAGAAAAAGATAAAATTCCAAAGAAAGCGAAAATAAATACTTCAAATCTCTCAAACCAATCCCCACTTACAAGTGGAGTAAAAGCAAACAATAAAGGAATAATATACATACCCTTACCTATTTTCCAAGACACAAGTCCAGTTTGCATTGGAGGAGTTTTTGCTATAGCTGCTGCTGCAAAAGCTGCTAAACAAACGGGTGGAGTAAGATTTGAATCTTGTGATAACCAAAAGATAATCAAGTGAGCTGATAATAAATACATAGCTGTTTCAGGTATTTGAATACCCGCATTTACAAGTGCTGCCATTTCTGGACTTAACATAAGACCAACAAGAGCAGGAGCACTTAAAACAGATAATACAACATAAGATGCAGTTACAGGTAATCCCATTCCTAAAATAAGTGAAGCAATAGCTATTAAAACAATGGCTATAAGTAAAGAGTTACCTGACCATTCCATAATAAGTTGAGAAAAAGTAATTCCAACACCTGAGATATTTATAACTCCAACTATAACACCAACTGCAATTAATAAGACTCCAGTTACTACCATATTTTGACTACCTAAGGCTAAAGCTTCTAAAATTTCTTTGATTCCCATTCTTTTGTTTTTTGTTAAATATGAGGCTAAAACAATAGTAATTATTGCAATTGAAGCTGCATAAGTAGGAGAATAACCATAAATTAAAAGCCCAACTAATGTAGTAATAGGAATAATAAAATGAAATCCTTCTCTTAATAAGGGAAGAATTTTGATATCATTATCTTCACCTTTTATGTCATTTTCTTTTGCATGTATATGAATATAAAACGAAATAGAAGCAAAATATAAAATTGCTGGTAACACAGAAACAGAGATAATAGTTAAAAAAGGTATATGAGTAATTTGAGCCATAATAAAAGCCCCTGCTCCCATAATAGGAGGCATTATTTGTCCACCCGTACTAGCTGCTGCTTCAACTGCTGCTGCAAAAGTTCCTTTGAAACCTGCTTTTTTCATCATAGGAATTGTAATCGAACCTGTTGATACAGTATTTGCAACTGCACTTCCAGATATAGTTCCCATAAGCGCAGAAGAAAATACTGCAACATGACCAGTTCCACCTGTATATTTCCCTGCAACTGCATTTGAAATATCTACTATAAAATCCCCTGCTCCTGATTTCAATAAAAAAGCAGCAAATAAAATAAACATAAATACATAAGTAGAAGAGATTGTTGCAATTGGTCCAAATAACCCTTCACTTGTATAATACATTCTATATAAAAATCTATCTAATTCCATTCCTCCAAAAGCAAAAACACCATGGAAATACTGACCTAAAAAAAGTATATAACTAATGCATAATATTATAAGTGCTGGAATAATATAACCTGTATATCTTCTCACTAACTCTATTGCTAAAGCTATTGTCATACAGACAACTATTACATCACTTAGTCTCATTTGTGAGTGAGCAACTGAATACAGACTCTCTTCAAAGAAAACCATATAAATAAATGTACACAAAGACAATATTGCAAGAATGATATTTAAAATACTTACTTTATCATCTCCTTTACTAGATTCATAAGTTAAAAATCCAAGAGAACCTAAAAGTGCAAAGTGAGCTGAGTTAAACCATAAGTCACTTATTCCTCCCCAAATATTCACATAAAAGTGAAAGAGTGAAATAAATATTGCATAAATAAATGTTATTTCTTTAAAGTATTTTATTTGTATCATGATTATTGTCCTTAGATTTATAAGCTACATAAATGATTTCAAATCACTTATGTAAGATATAAAATAAAGAGAGTTTAACTCTCTTTATTTTTAGTTATCGATTAAAGAATCTGGTATTTTAATACCTTGTTCTTTATAGTATTTTGCAGCACCTTTATGAAGAGGCATTGGTAATCCATCTATTGCTTTTTGTAGAGACATAGCAAGTGTTGCTTTATGTACACTATTTAAAAATGGTAGATTTTCATAAATTGTTTTTGTTAATAAATAAACAACTTCTTCTGGTGTATCTTTTGTAACAACTAATAAGTTTGGTTGAGCTATTGTATTTATATCTTTTGTTTGTCCAGGATAAGTTCCAGCTTTTATAGTAAATGGTGTCCAAACAGGATAATCAGCATCAATTTTTTCCACATCTTCTTTTGTGAAATTTAAAACTTTTATATTATCATTTCCAATTGAAGCAAAAGCATTTGTAACAGCTGATGTTGGAGGACCTGATGGAGTTGTCATACCTTGTACTTTTCCATCTTGAAGAGCAGTAGAACTTGGGCTATAACCTAAGTACTGTAAATCTAATTTATTGTAATCAATTCCAAGTGATTCTAAGATAGTTTCTGAAGAAACTCTAGAACCTGAACTTCTTCCACCGATTGAAAATCTTTCCCCATAAAGATTTTTTATATCTTTTATATTTCCAGTTTTTGCATATTTACTTTTGATAGTAAATTGCTCAACATTTTGCCATAACATTGTTATTGATCTTAGGTTTTTTTGAGCATTGCCTTTATATTGACCTTTTCCTTGCCAAGCCATAGAACCATAAAGTCCTTGTAAAATAGCAAAGTTTACTTCGCCTTTTCCTAGCATGTCAACATTTTCATTACTTCCTGCACTTGTAATTGCAGAGAATGTAACTTTATGGTCTTTTGCTAATTTGATTGAAGCAATTGTTGCAATACCTACACCAACTGGATAATAAGTTCCCCCTGTACTTGCTGTTGCAATTACATACTTACTCTCTGCTGCATTTGCACCTGTTAACATTGCTGCAGTTATTACTGAAGTTGCTAACAATTTTTTTAAAATTGAATTTTTAAACATGTTATTCTCCTTTGTTTTTATACAAAAAAAGTATAACATATTTTGAAACCAAATTGTTTCAAAATTGTTTTAAATTTTATAATTGTATTAGTAATGCCTTTAAATAGGACTTTATAAAAATAAGGTAAAGTATTATTTTGAAACAAAATGAGAAAATATGTCAGAACTTTGTGTCTTATTTCTTGTTGGCAGGGTATATGCCTCTCAGTTTTAAAAATAGTTTTTAATGCTTTTTGTTAAATTTTGATTATATTAAAAAAATAAGCTTTAATCTTTTTAGATAATAATAACTCCAGGGAACAAATCCCTAGAATCATTTAATTCATATCTGGTTTTGGAGTTTTTTCAGTAATTACTGGAAGTTGTGGATATGAAATATCTGGTTTAACACCTGTTAAAGCATTTAAAAAAGTTACAATCTTATCAGTATCTTTATCAGAGATTTTCATATCAAGTTGAATATCACCCATTAATTTTACTGCTTGTTTTAAAGACCATACATTTCCATTATGGAAATATGGAGCAGTTTCTTCAATATTTCTTAGTGTTGGAGTTTTAACCATGCCATCTTTTGTACCAGTAAATCCACCTACATTAAGATTATATTTTTTAGCATCAAATGGCATCATAGTTCCACCAAGACCAATATCATTGTGACAAGAAGCACATCCTTTGTCAATAAATATAGTCATGCCTTCTTTTTCACTTGGAGTTAAAGCATTCATATTTCCATTTAAAAATGCATCATATCTTGAAGGAGTAATTAATTTTCTTTCAAATACTGCAATAGTGTCAGTAATTAGTGAAAAATCAATTTTTACATTATCTCCATAAGCTTTTTTGAACTCTTGTACATATGCAGGCATAGAAAGAACTCTTTTTTCAACTAAACCTTTTGGCGCAGCCATTTCTGGACCTGCTTGAATAGGTCCTTGTGCTTGAGCTTCTAAGTGAGGATCTCTTCCGTCCCAAAATTGTGCTTTATTTAATACTGAGTTATAAACAGTTGGTGAATTTAAGTGTGCTGGATTTGGAGTCCATTTATGACCTACTGCTGCACCTACACCATCAACTCCACCCATTCCTAAGTTATGACATGTATTACATGAAATAATTCCACTTTTTGAAAGTCTTGGATCAAAATAAAGTTTTTTACCAAGCTCAATTTTTGCATCTGTAATTGGATTTTTTGGGTTATCCACAAGTTTTAATATTTCTAATTGACTAGTTGGGATTGCTTTAAGACCAGCATCGCCAGCTTTTTTTAAAAGTTCTGAATCTGACATTGCAAAAGCACTTACTCCTGCAAATAAAACTGTTACTAAAACCATAGCTTTTTTCATTTTCTCTCCTTAAAATGTTTTATTAAGAAGTATAAGAAAAAAAAATGTGGAAATTATGAGAAAATAAAATTTTTCTAAAAATTAAAATTTACTTTTTAAATATAATAATAAATGAAGCCCCAGCTTTAATATTTTGAACTTCTAATCTAGCATCACTCTTTTCAACAATAATCTTTGACATATAAAGCCCAATACCTAATCCTTTATCTTTTGTAGTAAAATATGGTTCAAATATCTTTTCAAGTAGCTCATTTTTTATGCCACCAGCATTGTCGCTTATTTCAATTTTTATGGTGTCTTTTTTTGTATAAGTTTTTATTATTAGTTTTGCATTTATTAGTTCTTTTTTTATAAATTCATCTTTTGCATTATTAAGAATATTAAAAAGCACTTGTAAAAATTCACCTCTATAAGCTTTTATAGAGATAGCATCATCTAAATTATACTCAATATTTATATTATGAGATTTAAAACTATCTTTTAAAAGATTTGTCACCTCTTTTATAGAAACACTTAAATTAAAAAATTCTTTTTGATTTGTATTTTTGAAAAAGTCTCTAAAATCATCAATTGTATCTGAGAGATATTTTATTTGAGAGTTTGCTAGTTTTGATTTTTTTTCAAAGTACTCCGGTGTTAACTTATCTTTTTCATATGCAGTTTTTATATTCATTAATATATATGAAATATGGGTTAGTGGTTGTCTCCATTGGTGCGCAATATTACCTATCATTTCTCCCATTGATGCAAGTTTACTTTGATATGTAAGATTTTGTAATTGTTTTTGTGATAGTTGTAGTTTTCTATAAAATAGTGTAAAAAGTATTAAGAATATTGTTACTAGTACATATAATATATTTAAACTTATATAGACACTATGTTGTGCTTTTTCTCTTTGTTGAAACAGCAAGTTCTTAGTTTCTTTTAGGAGCTTATCTATACTATGATTTATAGCAATATCTTGATATTTTAATTGAAAGTTAATGCTTTTTTGGAGTGCTTTAACCTTATTTAAAAAATTTATTAAAAAACTATTATCTAATTCTAGATCATAATGCTTAACAACATCAATATTGTAAAAACTATTTTGCTCAATTTTTTCTAATATATCGATTCTTATATTATTGAGTTTATTTTTTGTCTGAATATCAAAGTTTAAAAGCTCATTATGTGATCTATCTAAAATAATAGAAATTGTTTGTTTATTTGTTGCTCTTCTTGCTTTGAATCTTTCTAACCAGATGATTTTTTTATTAAATTTAGTATATAAATCATCTAATGCTTTTATATATGAATTTTGAAATTTAGTTAGTATTGCATCATTTTTTAATTTTTCAATAGATTCTAAACTTCTATCTATATCTTTATTTAAGACATCAAAATTATTAACAGCACTATTACCTAAAATATAACTATTAAGTTTATTGTTTAGAGCTATAATTGTATTTATTTGATCATTGTGTTCAAAAAAGAGTTGCGTATATTTTTTATGTACAACAATTGTATAAATCATTAGGAAAAAAAGTATAAGTAAAGTTATCAAAACTATATAGATATTGTTTTTTATTAAATATTCTTTCATTCTATTATTGTTACTTTGCCACTTAAAGATTTTAAAAACTCTTCAATTAAAAAAGTTTCTTCTTTTGTTAGGTCTAAGCCCAATTGAGCTTTTGCAATTGAACTTATAGCTTCATTTAAAGTTTTTATCCGACCATTGTGTAAATATGGATATGTTAGAGCTACATTTCTTAATGTTGGTACTTTAAAATAGAATTTATCAAAATCGTTTTTTGTTATATTATAAAGACCTAAGTCTGGATTATATCCATTCTTAAAGGAATTATTATCTGTATTTTCATTTATCAAGTTTTTTGCAATGGCTTCATTTGTTAAACCAAATTGGGCATAAAGACCACCGCCTATATTTATACCATTATGGCAAGAAACACACCCTTTTTTATTAAAAAGTTCAAATCCTTTTTTCTGATTTTCAGTAATAGCATTTTTATTGCCTCTTAGATAATCATCAAATGTACTTGGAGTTATAAGTGTTTTTTGAAACTCTTCTAAGGCATCACCAATATTTTCTTTAGTAATTCCATTTGAATAAAGAGCATTAAATGTATTGTTATAATAAGATTTTTTTTTCAATGTTTTAATAAGGTTTTCAAAACTATTTCCCATTTCTAATGGATTGGTTATAGGAAATTGTACTTGATGGGTTAATGTTTTTGTTCTTCCATCCCACATTTGTCTAAAGTTGAATATTGAATTTAACACAGTAGGAGTATTGATGATTCCTTTTTGCCCTTTTATTCCATAAGAAAATTGAAGGTTATCTACTCCAGCTAGGTCAAGGTTATGGCAGCTTGCACAGGATATTGTATTATCCCTTGATAAAATTGGGTCAAAATAGAGTTTTTTACCAAGAAGTGCTTTTTCTCTATCATATTTAACTGTTTTAGGCAGTGGTTGTATAGGATCATTTGAATAAAGAGTTGAAAAAAACATTAATAACATCAATAAATATCTATACATTTTTTAGCCTATTAAATTAATTTGGTATCCAATACCAGATATATTTTTTATACTCTGTTTAGAAATTTTTTTTCTAAGTTCTCGCACAATAGCACGTAAAGCATCTTCAGTCATATATCCATCCCAAACGTAGCTACTAAACTCATCATATTTTACTGCACGTTTAGAGTTTTTTATTAATAGTTCTAAAAAATGTAATTCTTTCTTTGTAAGTGATATTTGTTCTTTATTTAAAAAAAGTGTTTGGTTTAATATGTCAAATTTATATCCACCACAAATATTAAATATAGAAGACTTTTGGATAATATCATCTGTACAGCTTTCAAGTACAGGTAATAAAGCATCTTCCATTATAGGTTTTACAAGATATTTTATAAGTCCAAGTTCTATTGCTTCAAGTAAATATGAAGTTTCTAAAAATGCAGTAGCAATGATAATTTTAGTATTTTTATCACTTTTTCGTATCTCTTTTATCATCTCAATACCATTTAATTTTGGCATTTTTATATCTGTTATAATAATATCAGGCTTTAGCTCTTTATACTTCTCTAATCCATCTAATCCGTCACTTGCTTCGTATACATTATCACAGTAAAAACTAAGATACTCAACAGCATCTTCTCTAATAAATTGTTCGTCATCTATATATAATATTTTTATGTTTTTTAAATTCTTCATATAAATGCCCTTTTGAATAAAAGTAAAATACAGTTCTATAATAATGGAATAAAGATTCTAAATCTTATTATATCTTATAGAATACAGAAAATGCTTATTCAATTATATATTTTTGATTTATTATAAGACTACTGTTAGATAATTAATTTTTAATATTATGAACTGTCGACAGAAGATAGGAAACAAAAAATAATAGATAAATTGATATAAATTTATCTATAAAGTACCTTTTTTAGGGAACTTAAGTTTTCTATATTAAATAAAGTAAATGTATTTTTGAAACAAAGTAAGAAATGCGAAGCTGCCACCGTAAAAACAACATTAGAAAAAAGTGAAGTTTCAACCTTTGAGATGTAATTCAATTTACAATTAATTGGTATCTTGTCCCCCAATGCCGTTAAGTTAAGAAAAAACACCCTTAGAACCTCTAATAATTTTTATCTAAAATATCACTAAATAAACACCTACTAAATTACAAAAATAACTCCATACAACCCCTTTATAAAGGGGTTGT